>NZ_JAUBTF010000045.1:1347-64061 GCF_036702355.1 Microcoleus sp. D3_18_C4 | reverse complement strand
ACTTTACCCTCGCTCTCGCGAGCGCATAACCCAGGCTACGTCAAGTGCCATCGATATATTCAGCAAGCCCTAATTATGAGCGCAGTCTCCTGCCCGAAAACAAGATGATAGGCAAGCAAATTCTCATCGTTGATGACCAAGAACACCTCCGCGAACTGATAAAGTTGTGCCTGGAAGACCTCGCGGGATGGAACACCCTGGTGGCCGAATCAGGACAAGAATGTTTACAAATCCTACAAACAGAACGACCTAACGCTATTTTGCTGGATATATCAATGCCGGGAATGGATGGGTTTGCTGTGTACGATCACCTCCAATCCGATCCGATTACTCGATCGATTCCAGTGATTCTGCTGACAGCAAGAGTTTTGTCAAAGGATCTGGCTAAATTTGCCGAAATGGGTATTGCTGGGGTAATTCCCAAACCATTTGAAGCCACCACCCTGCCGTCAAAAGTGGCAGAGATGTTGGGATGGAATGATTCACAATCCCCGGTATGGCAGACGCAGGATTCTTAAGACTTTACCTCTACATTCATAGAGTTGCTGCTTCTACGCAGCTTACAGCACTTGGCAACAAAAGACAAATACACTTTCGTCGATAAAAAAGAGGTTTTTATGACAAGCTGTCCTGGCTGCACGAATCGAATGGTGCGTCACCTTAGCCAAAGTCAAGTATACTGGTTTTGCCGTCAGTGGTAGCAAGAAACGCTTGTTTACAGTGTTAACAGCTACGGTTCATCGCCCTCTATAAATGTACTTAGGGAGTTAAGGATTAAGAAGCAACTTTCTTGAGAGGCGGTTGTTTAAAGGTGAAATTCCATCGCACAGGCGTGACACCCGTGCCACAATGGAGGCGGAGGAATAAAAGGGATCTCGCACTTACGGACTAAACCTCCTCAAAAATTGCGCCTCGCTGCTGTAGATTCACCTGCATCTCCTCCTCCATTCCTGAATTGTTCCCGAATCTGGCTGACTCGACATTCGCACCACTGAAATTAGTATTTGTTAAGTTCACTTCCAGCAGATTGGCGCCGCTCAAATTGGCACCGCTGAGGTTAGCTAAAGCTAGACTTGCTTTGTGCAAATCTGCACCGCTTAAATCAGCATTTCCTAAGAAAGCCCCACTCAAATCTGCACCGCCGAATTTGGCATTTTGCAGGTTGGCGTCGCTGAAATCGGCATCGTTTAAGGTTGCACCCCGGAAATTTACCCGATCGAGATTTGCGCTGCTAAAATCCACTGCACTTAAAGTCGTTCCACGCAAGCTACCACCTGCGAAATCTAGTGCTGGGTTGAGATTGGCAATTTTTGCCAACTCCACAAAGTTGTCGGTTTCAGCGGAAATAATGCGATCGACCATTTCCTGCAATTCCGATTCAGCTTCCGGGACAATTTCCTCTTCAGGCTGTTCAATCGGAGGCAAATTGTAGGATAATAGCGCCCAACTGAGAGCAGGTTGGAGTTTATTTTCTTGCAGGTATATCGTCAGGATTCTTTCTAAAACCGAATGTTGATTGGGCGTGATTTCGTGCGGCCACAAACCCTCAGCATCTGTGAGATAAATATCTTCTTTAGCCACTTCAAAAGCCGCTGCAATCCGAAATTGTTTGGCAGTAATTTCTCCCATCTTAGCACTTTTTAGCAAACCTTTTAATACTGATTTGCCCTGTTCTACTGCAAAAATCCAAGCTGGCGTTCTATCATCACTGATTGTGGAAACGTGACAAAATATGCTCTCTGTCTCCTTAGTTTTTTCCGCCTTTTCCCCGCCCTGAACTCCCTGCTGACTTTCGGTTACTAAAATTTCTGCACTGCTTTGAATAGCCAGGGTTTCTCCTATTGGCAAAAGCTTGAAAGAACCGACTAACTGACGTGATGCTACGGGTATTTCGCAGTTTTCTAGATGGAGTTTGAGCGTTCCGCCTTGCAGACCAAATTTTACGCGACCACCTAGCAGGGGTTCCCAATGCTCGTTAAAATTCAGGCTCAAGTGAATGTCGAGCTGCTGGGTTTGGGGTGCAACCGATGGAACTGGAATTGCTTCAAATTGCATCCACAAGCAATCTGGGTATTTGTTGTGAGACTCTAGCGATCGCATATCGGGTAGAATTGCTGGCACTACCAGCCTGTAATTGATATTTAAATTAGTTTATCATCTCTATTTTATCACAACACAGCTTTTTTCCCTGGGGTAAAATTGTAAACTTTGTTTAATTTGATCCGCCAGTCATTGATTTGGCTTAATTTGGCTTTTTACCCAATTCCGAAATGCTTTCACTAATTCCAAATACTCCATTGTTTCTGCTTGTTCCAAAAATATGACAATCTCTAATATCGGTAAGCTGGGAAATGCTAAACTGATCTCGCACTCAACGTATTCTCCATTTTCCAATCTGTTGATTCTGAGTCGCGATCCATTATAAATCCAAACTTCCGGCACTCCCAAATCCGCATAAACCTGCAAGCTATTTTCCGAACGGCTGGTAATATCAATTTCCACCACTAAATCCGGTGGCGGATCTTGATTCATGTCCAGTCTTTTTTTGCCTTTAACTGCACTAACATTTTGGATGTAAAAACATTCATCAGGTTCTACACCGCTAAGTTCAGGACGCTTGAAAGTTGTGGAACCCCGGGGGGCAATGTTGAGTTCCAATTCTTCTGCTAGGGTTTCAACAAATCGACCCATTACTTTTTTGTAAAGTTCGTGTTCTGGAGAAGGTACCATAATTTTCAAATTGCCACGATTATATGTCAGTCGAATTTGCCGATCGCCGATTTCGGCAAGCAAAGCTTCGTAGGTTTGCCAACTGATACCCGATAGCTGGACAATTTGTTCCGGTGGAGCGAGAGTTTGAGCAGTCATAGTGCTACTTTGGTGAAGAGTTCGTAGGCGCAAGCCGGGGTGTAGCCATCGCAATGAGTGCATTATATCATCGAAGGAAGCCTAGACTGGAAATACGGAAGACAAATCCAGAGATAACTCTGGAAAACCCGGAATTATCACCGTCTGATTTGGCAAAACAACTCGTTGCAATTGATAACTATAACTCCCGTTTTGTTTCTGATAAGGTTCGCTGTGCATTTCCAGTTGATTGTCAACCAAATTAAATATCCAATAATTAGAAATCCCAGTCTCAGCATAGAGAGACAACTTGGTTGTGCGATCGTACTTCAACGTAGAATCGGAAACCTCAATTACCAACAAAATATCAGCAGGCTGCGGGTGAGAAGATAAATAACGATCGGCTCGATTGCGGGCAATCACAACATCAGGCTCTGGTTCGCTATCATCAGACAAAATAATCGGCTCTTGTACGCGCAAGCGAGCGCGTCTTGCCAGTAAAATGACTAACTCCTCAAGTAAAAGACTGTTGCAAACAGAGTGAAGCCTACCTTTAGCAGCCATAATGATAATTTCTCCGCGAATCAATTCAACTCGCTCATCGGGGGCGAAAAATCCCAGTTCTCCCAAACGGTGATATTCGGCGATCGAGAATCGTTTTGCAGTTACGGCAGTCATAGCTTTTCTTACCCTCTACAATTACCAACCTTTCCAATTAATTCTACTCAAAAATCCCGCCCCGTGCCATCAATTCAACCTTCACGGCTTCCGAAATTCCGACACAACCATAAAAATTCGCCTTTTTAACCACCGTATTTTTCAAATCAGCGCGGCTCAAATCAGCACCGTTTAAATTCGCGCCACTCAAATTAACACCGCTTAAATCAGCATTTTTTAAATCAGTATTTGTCAAATTTGCATTTACTAAAATCGCATTCGGTAAATAAGCACTGCTCAAATTAGCGCCGGTTAAATTTGCACCGCTCAAATTCGCACGGGGCAGCTTTGTCCGCAAATCAGCACCGCTCAAATTGGCGCTGCTGAGTTCAGCATCCCGCAAATTAGCATTGCACAAATTAGCATCAATTAAAATAGCAGCGCTCAGCAAAGCACCGCTGAGATCGGCCAAAGTCAAATCGGCGCCTCGGAGGTTGGTTTCGCGCAAATCCGCACCGTTAAAATCAGTGTAGTGCAAGTCAAAACCGCTTAAGTTAGCCCCAGCAAAATCCTCAATCGGATTCAAACCCACTGTTTCTGCAAGTTGTACAAAACTCTTATTTTTATCAATTAAAAACAGTTCCCGGACGATCGCCAATTGCTGCTGTCGGTACTCGTCGGCCTTCTCGTAATCTGCTAAATACTTGTAACCGAGCTTCAAATACTTGAGAGCATTGCGCTCAATGCGATCGTCCTTGCTGGTGCGCGCGATCGACAACTGCTCGTGATAGCATTCGATCGCACCAGGCAAATCTCCATTAGCATCGTAAGCTAGCGCCAAATTGCCCAAAGTTTCCAACTCAGAGCGCCCGTCGCCAGTGTCCCGCGCGATCGCCAAACGCTGTTGCTGGTAATTAATAGCACCAGAAAAATCCTCAAGAGCACAGCAAGCATTGCCCAGATTTCCCAAAGCATTTGCCTCGCCCCGGCGATCCCCCATTTCCCGCGCTAACGCCAAATGCTGCTGGTAGCAGTCGATCGCCTGAGCATAATTTCCCAGCGCTTCGTAAGCTACGCCCATATTACCCAGCGCCGCACCCGATCGGCGCTTATCGTCCATTGAGCGATACAGCGCCAGCGCTTCCTGCCAAGAACCTAGCGCCGCCTCAAATTGGCGTGCCTGATATTGCGAAATCCCCTGCTTGATTAGCTCGCTAGCTTGTTCGCTCATAATGTCAAAATTAGTTAATAACTAAAGTTGATATTAATCGACTCAAAGCGGTAATTGCTAATCGGTAATCAGTAATCGGGAATCGGTATGGCCAACCCCCCTCTCCCCCATCCGTATTTTCACGTCCGTGCAAAAAAAAAAGACCAAAAAAAGAGAGAGCTACCTAAGTAACTCTCTCTGCCATCAGGGTGCATCTACATAACACAATATAACATGATAGGGATGAGGGGTGTCACCCCCAAACGTGAAGATGTTGTAAAGAAATGTAGATTAATTATAAAGTTACGATCCCGCCAGAAGGGCGAGATCGGGAAAAACCGATCGCCCGCCGCTGTATCCGCTACACGATCCCCTTAATAATTGCTTAGCTTGGGCCGTTAAGCTTCGCCACCAGCAGCTCATTCGTCAGTTTGGGATCAGCCCGGCCGCCCGTTTCCTTCATCACCTTGCCGACAAAAAAGCCCAGCAGCTTAGTTTTACCGGCTCGGTACTGTTCCAGCTCCTTGGGATTGGCTGCCAACACGGCATCGATCGCCTGATCGATCGCCCCAGTATCCGAAATTTGAATCAAACCCTTGCTTTCAACAAACTTCTGAGGCGAACCACCGTTTGCCAGCAACTCCGGCAAAATATCCTTAGCGATTTTGCCACTGATCGTACCGGCCTCAATTAGCCCCAGCAGTTCGGCTAAATCCTGCGGTTGGAAAGGAATTTCTGCGATCGCCAGCTTTTCATTTTTCAGATAAGCAGTAATATCGCCCATCACCCAATTGGCAGCTTGTTTAGCCACAGCACCGGCGGCGATCGATTTTTCAAAATACTCCGCCACCGCTTTGTCGTCAGTCAGCACCCGCGCGTCGTAGGGAGAAAGACCCAGCTCAGTTTCGTAGCGATTGCGCTTCATTGCCGGCAATTCCGGCAGTTGAGCTTGCCAATCCTGCAATTGCTCGGCCGAAACTTTGATCGGAGGCAAATCCGGTTCCGGGAAATACCGGTAATCGCTCGCACCTTCCTTAACCCGCATACTAAAAGTACACTGCTTGTTTTCATCCCAAAGCCGGGTTTCTTGGATGATGGTTTCGCCATTTTCCACAGCTTGAATTTGCCGCTCGATCTCATAATCGATCGCCCGTTCGATCGCATTAAAAGAGTTCATATTTTTAATTTCCACCTTCGTGCCGAACTCTTTTCTGCCCACGGGGCGAACCGAAATATTCACGTCGCACCGGAGCGAACCTTCCTGCATATTCCCGTCGCCAACACCGATGTAGCGCACGATCCGGCGCAATTCTTGACCGTATTCGGCAGCTTCCGCGCCCGATCGCAAATCCGGTTCCGAAACAATTTCGATTAGAGGCACACCAGCGCGGTTGTAATCCACCATTGAATAAGTTGAACCGCTGAGCCGATCGCTACCGCCGTGAACCAATTTTCCGGCATCTTCCTCCATGTGCAAGCGAGTGATCCCGATTTTTTTTCTAGTAGAATTTCCCGTCTCATCCACGAGTTCAATTTCTAGCCAACCGTTAGTAGCGATCGGCAAATCGAACTGAGAAATTTGATAATTTTTCGGCAAATCGGGATAGAAATATTGCTTGCGGTCAAACTTACTGTAAGGTGCGATTTCGCAGTTGAGAGCCAGCCCTGCTTTCACCGCATACTCCAGCACTTTTTGATTTAATACGGGCAAAACTCCCGGCATTCCCATACAAATTGGGTCAATGTTAGTATTTGGGGCATTGCCAAATTCTGTAGAAGAACTGGAGAAAATTTTAGTATTGGTACTTAATTGACAATGAGTTTCGAGGCCGATAATGGCTTCGTACTGAGTTCGGTTTTTTATCGAAGAGGGTGCAGAAGCAGTCATAAGCAATTTAAAAGACTGAATAACTTTAGATTTTATTTTAGCTTTTTATTGACCAAAGTGATTGGAGAGTATTTGGAGGTAGGGGCGGTTTCATTGGTGTCAACAAGCGCGTCAAACCCTGAGTTCGGCAGGTTTAAACCCCTGACGGACTTGGGGAAAGCGTGTTTAGTTGAGACAAATGGGGATCTGCATAGGCAACGCCCTGCTACAGATTCGCGATCGACCCAAGCCCGCAGCCACGCCGATCTCCTTTTGATCGCCCCCAAACAACAACTCTGTGCAAAAATATACTTAGGGTCAGCTCCTGCCCGCACCCTTCCCTTACCCAGGAGAGTTTTAGATCCATCCACCACAATTGCTGATCAATCTACACCCCAAATCCTTTTACTGGCAGTATTTAATAACGCCCGCCGCCTCCAACGATCGGCTCCACGCACAGACTAAAAATTAAAAATGTATAATTTAACAGGAAATTACATATTTTTATTTTTTAAACTTTAATTTTGAATTCTAAAAGTAACACTTGCCTAAGTGTCAAAACTATGCGTGAAATTCCAGTTAAAAGTGCCACACTGTTTCCGAACAGCATCACTGAGCTAGAGCAGGCGGAATCAGCCCTCGAACTCGCTTGGAACGAACTCGAAAAACAAACAGCAGAAACCATTGCTCACCTTGCCAACGCCGGCTCAGCAAACACACAGGAAATTAGCGATCGCTTGACCGAGGCTAAGCAACTCCGCCAGCAACTTCAAACTCAAATAAAAAAAGCCAACTCGCGGCGGGAATTTCATCTAGAAAACTTACCAATGGCAGTTGTAGAGTGGGACAAAGAATTTCGGGTAGTGCGGTGGTCGCCAATGGCAGAACAAATATTTGGCTGGAGTGCAGCAGAAGTAATCGGCAAATACTGGCACGAATGGTCAATAGTTTATCAAGAAGACTTCGAGGAAGTGTGCGCCGCCACAAATGAACTGTTACACAGCAGAGAAACCCGCAACGTTTGCCGCAACCGCAACTATACCAAAGATGGCTCGATAATTTACTGCGAATGGTACAATTCTGCACTCATCGATGAATCGGGAACAGTAGTTTCAATTCTCTCTTTTGCCAGAGACATAACCGAGTTCCAGCGCGCTCAAGAAGAACTGCATCGGCGCGAACAAGCTTTCAGCGCCATCGCCGAAAATGCGACCGATATTATCGCCCGGTTCGATCGCAAACTACGCCTCCTTTATATCAACCCAGCAGTAGAATCAACTATTGGAAAAAATGCCGAAAAATTGATTGGCAAAACCCACCAAGAATCAGGAATGCCACCGCACTTATGCAGCCTGTGGGATGAGGCTTTTATGAAAGTTTTTGGTAGCGGTAAACAAGAAACTATAGAATTTGAGTTTCCCACTTCCGAGGGCATAAAATATTACCACTGTCGAGTCATTCCCGAGTTTGCTGAAGACAATTCAGTAGAAACAGTTTTATCCATCTCCCGCGACATCACAGAACTAAAACAAGTCGAAGATCAGTTGCGACAAAGCGAATCCAAATTTAAAGCCATAGTTGATTCTAATATGATCGGCTTAATTTTTTGGGATCTTGACGGCCGCATTATAGATGCCAACGCCGCTTTTTTAAACACGGTAAATTATACGCGGGACGAGCTGCTTGCCGGAAGAGTTAACTGGCAAGAAATGACACCACCAGAATACGTGAGTATAGATACAGAAAAAGTTGCAGAACTGAAGGATAGAAATACGGTTGTTCCCTTTGAGAAAGAATTTATACGCTCCGACGGTAGCCGCGTTCCGGTGATGTTGGGTAGCACATTTTTAGAACAAACGCAACAGTTTGGCGTCAGTTTTGTGCTAGACGTAAGCGAGCGTAAACAGGCAGAATGGGAACTGCAAAAACATCAAGAACTTTTAGAAAGCATTCTGAAAACAATCCCCAACTTTCTTTACATTTACGATGCAGTAGAAAACAAAAATATTTATGCAAATGAATCTGTCACCGCCATACTCGGCTACACTCCTAAAGAATGGCAAGATTTGGGTATAGATGCTGTCGCTAACTTAGTTCATCCCGAGGATCTGTTAAAGCTAATTACAGGTATGGATCGACTAAAACACAGCAGCAATCCCTATGAAACGGATGACAGAGACTACAGAATTAAACACAAAAATGGGGAATGGCGCTGGGTGCACGATCGCTCTACAATCTTCAAAAGAACGCCCGAGGGACAAATGAGGCAAATTATCGGTTCCGTACTCGACATCAGCGATCGCAAACAAGCCGAAGAATTATTAAAACAGCAAAAAGAACTGCTGCAAACTATCTTCGACAACGTGCCGATCATGCTCGCTTTCTTAGATAAAAATGGTCAAATAAACTGGGTAAACAGCCACTGGGAACAAGTGCTAGGCTGGAGTTTGGCAGAAATCAAAAACCGTGATATCTTGGCAGAATTTTATCCGCAACCAGAATACCGTCAATATGTTTGGGATGAAATCCAAGCAGCAAATCAGAAGTGGAGCGACTTCAAAACACAAGTTAGAGACGGGCGAATTATCGACACTTCTTGGGCAAATGTTCGTCTTTCCGACGGCAGTTGTATCGGAATTGGTCAAGATATTACCGAACGCAAACGAGTAGAATTTAAACTCAAAGAACTCAACGAAACTTTAGAAGCTCAAGTCGCTCAGCGTACCGCAGAATTAGAGACTTTTTTTGATGCTTTGCCCGATCACATTTTTGTGGTAAATCGCGAGAATATGCGACTGTCTTTTGTTAACCAATCGGTTGCCCAAACGGCTGGATTAAATAGCAGGAAAGAGATGCAGGGCAAAACGATTTGTGAATGTTTTTCCCCAGGCAGAGCCGCACAATTCTGTAGGGAAAACTCCCAGGTATTTGAAACAGGCGAAACTATGCACTTGCAGGATAAATTTGTAATGGCTGGCGAGACGACTTACTACGATACTTTTAAAATTCCCCTCAGAAATATAGACGGCAAGGTTTATGCTTTAATTGGCACTTCTCGCGATATCACTGAGTTGGTAGAGACAAAACAAGCTTTGTCAGAACGCACAGAGCAATTAGAAGCTGCCAATCAAGAATTAGAATCTTTTTCTTACTCAGTTTCCCACGACTTGCGTGCACCTTTGCGACATATTTCAGGTTTTGTAGAAGCGTTGAAACAGCGGCTAGAATTAACTGAGGCTTTGAGCGATCGCAAAATACTTCACTATATGGAAGTAATTGAAGACAGCAGCCAAAAAATGAGCCTGTTGATTGACGGTTTGCTCGCCCTGTCGCGGGTGAGTCGCACCGAGTTGAGGCAAATTCCGATCGATCTGAGCCGTTTGGTACAAAATGCGATTAAATTGACTAAACCCCCAGCCGTCGCCGATCCGGCCCAAACTCCCCACAGCGTTGAATTTGCCGTCGGAGATTTGCCGACAGTAATGGGAGATCCAACCTTGCTGCAACAAGTGTTCAGCAACTTGATTAGCAACGCCGTCAAGTTCAGCCGCGGACGCACTCCGGCTACAATAGTTATTGAGGGTTTACCGGATGGGACGATTTTTGTCAAGGATAACGGGGTGGGTTTTCCGATGGAATACGCCGATCGCCTGTTTGGAGCCTTTCAGAGGCTGCACTCCCAGAGAGAATTTGAAGGTACGGGCATCGGTTTGGCGATCGTCCAGCGGATTATTCACCGCCACGGCGGCACGGTTTGGGCCGAAAGCCTACCTAGTCAAGGAGCCACGTTTTACTTTAAACTAGCGCAAACAATCTCAAACGGTAATATAGATTCATAAGTTAAGTGTATAAGAGTTTTAAATTTTGAATTTAAAACTCTTATACACTTAAATAAGTCACAATCGGTGAGAGCATCCGAATTGTGGTGTGACAGAAGTGTTCACTGTCAGGGATGAAAGCGAAAGAGCTAGGCATAGCGGTGCACAAGATGCTCGTACTCCTAAAAAACGCTCTTTTAAAAATTGGGATGAGCCCCAATCGGTTCGGTCAGCCCTCGACTGCCGGTGCTAAATAAAGGTCTTGCGAGTAGAGTATATAATTGATTTTGCTAAAAATATCGAGATAAAATTAATAACCAAACTCAGTCTAAAAAATTACTAGCAAAAACACGAATAACCAATTGAAAACCTCCCCAATACCTTATGTTAGATATAAATCAGACCAACTATCTACTAAAAATGGTAGCGGAATCAACATTAAAATTGTTGATTATCGAAGACATGGCAGAAGATATGGAATTAATAGTGCTCGCCTTAGAATCGGGGGGGGTAAATTTTAAGTGCGACATGGCAGAAACAGCAACAGAGTGCAGAAAACTGCTGGAGAATTGCAAGTACGATGCTGTACTCTCAGATTACCGCCTCCCAGGCTTCAACGGTTTAGAAGTGTTGAAATTAATGCAGGAATTAGGGCAAGACATACCCTTGATTTTAGTAACGGGAAGTTTGGGAGAAGAAGCGGCAGTTGAGTGCCTCAAAGCCGGAATGACCGATTACGTATTAAAAGGGCGGCTGTTTAGGTTGCCAACAGTCTTAGAACGATCGCTCCAAGAATACAAAATGCGGCGCCAGCAACAAGAAGCGATCGCCCAAATTCAGCGGCAAGCTCAGCGAGAAGCGATCGTCAACCGCATCCTCCAAGCCATGCGCTTCACCCTTGTACTCGACGAAGTGCTGCAAACCACAGCAGATCAACTGCACGAAGCTCTCGAAATCACCGCCTGCGCCATCTTGCAGCCAGATGCTGAAGGCGGAATCAGAGTTCGCTACATCAGCAAAGCATCCAAAAGAGAACGGTTCGTCGGGCTAAATTGCAAAGTGGCCGAGCACTACCGATCCGATCTCGCGGCTGGGGAAACCCTGATCATCGACGAGTTATCGACACTGTGCCCGTCGCTGCAAGAATCAGCACAGTTGGTAGGGTTTCGCTCCGTCGCGATCGCCCCACTGCTCTACCAGCGGTCATTTTTGGGAGGAATTAGCCTCTATCAGTGCGATCGGGCGCGCTCTTGGAGCGCCGAAGAACTGTCGCTACTCAAAGCCATAGCCGATCAGTGCGCGATCGCGATCCACCAAGCCGAACTCTACCAACAAGCCCAAACCGAACTTGCAGAACGCAAGCGCGCCGAAGCAGCAGTCTGCGGCATCCAGCAGCAGCTAGCCACAATGGCAGCCAACATTCCCGGCTCAGTCTACCGCACCGTGCTGCATTCCGATGGCACAATCTCCATGCCCTACATCAGTCCGGGCGTGCGCGAAGTTACTGGGTTCGGGGCCGAAGAAGTGATTTCGCACCCGGAACTCTTGACCGAAATCATCCATCCAGAGGACAAAAGCTTGTCTGACAGCCTCGTAGCAGCATCGAGAGCGAGTCTTTTGCCGTGCGATCGCCAGTACCGCATCGTTCTGAGATCTGGGGAGGTCAAGTGGGTGCAAGACAGCGCTAAATTTTCCAAAAACGAACACGGCGACGTAATTATAGACGGAGTAGCCCTCGACATCAGCGATCGCAAACAAGCAGAATCAGCACTGCGCCAAAGCGAACAGCGATTTCGCTCGCTGATTGAAAACGCCACAGACATCACGATCATTCTCGACGCCGAAGGAATCTTCCGCTACATCAGCCCTTCCGTCAAGCGAATTTTAGGATACGCGCCCCACCAGGCGATCGGCCGCAGCGCCTTAGAAATAGTTCACCCCGACGACAGCGCCACGATCACCGAAACCCTCCACAAAGCCATTAAAAACCCCAAAAGAAGCCAGTGCCCAGTTGAGTACCGAGTCCGCCACCGCAACGGTTCCTGGTGTTATGTAGAAGCTGTAGCCACCAACTTGCTGTACGATCCCGCAGTCAAGGGAATCGTGATTAACTGTCACGACATCACTCAGCGCAAACTCGCCGAAGAACAACTGCTGCACGATGCTTTTCACGACGCCCTCACCGGATTGCCCAACCGATCACTATTTACCGATCGGCTCGAACACGCTCTGAGGATGGCAAAACGGCGCAAAGACTACTTGTTTGCCGTGCTGTTTCTCGATTTAGATAGATTTAAAGTAGTCAACGATTCCCTCGGCCACGCCATCGGCGATCAACTGCTAGTATCGATCGCCCGGCGTCTGGAAGCTTGTCTGAGGGTCGGAGATACAGTGGCCCGCCTTGGAGGAGACGAGTTTGTGCTGTTGTTAGAAGACATCGAGGGCATCAATGAAGCTACCACCATTGTCAACCGCCTGCAAAAGAAAATCACCTCCCCTATCCTTCTAGACGGACACGAAGTATTTATCACCGCCAGCATCGGCATAGCTTTGAGTTCTGGCGAATACGTGGAACCGACAACCCTGCTGCGCGACGCCGACACAGCAATGTACCGCGCCAAAGAACTCGGCAGATCCCGACACGAAGTTTTCAACAGTTCCATGCACGCCCACGCTTTGCGGCTATTGCAGCTAGAAAACGACCTGCGGCGGGCGATCGAATCAATTAGAGAGCCGGCCAGAGAAGAAGACTTTCCCCCATCCCCCGCCTCAGCCTTACCTCCCTTATCCCCAGCGCCCCAGTTTATTATTCACTACCAGCCGATCGTGTCGATCGCCAATAACACAATTACCAGTTTTGAGGCCCTAGTGCGCTGGCAGCATCCAGAACGCGGCTTAGTTTCCCCCGGTGAATTCATCACCATCGCCGAAGAAACCGGCTTGATCGTACCCCTCGGCCGCTGGGTACTTCGCACAGCTTGCCACCAAATCCGCCAGTGGCAGCAGCTATTTCCCAGCCACCCCCCGTTGAGCGTTAGCGTCAACATTTCTGTCAAACAGTTTTCTCAGCCAGATTTAATCGAATACATCGATCGAGTTCTTGCAGAAACTCACCTCGACGGCAGCAGTTTAAAACTAGAAATTACCGAAAGCGTACTCATAGAAAATTCCGACTCAGTAACAGCAATGCTGGTGCAGCTCAGAACCCGAAACATAGACTTGTGCATTGACGATTTCGGCACCGGCTATTCCTCGCTTTCCTACCTGCACCGCTTCCCCACCAATACCTTAAAAATAGACCGCTCTTTTGTTAGCAGGATGGGAGGTGAGTTCGATTTCAGTAAAGGAGGCATTGACCCGACCGAAATTGTGCGGTCGATCGTTACTTTGTCCCACAATTTAGGCATGGATGTAGTAGCTGAAGGAGTCGAAGAAGCCTCGCAACTATCTATACTAAAAGGGTTAAAATGTGAGTACGCCCAGGGATTCTTTTTCTCAAAGCCAGTAGACTCTCAAACAGCAGCAACCCTAATCCGACAGCAAGCAGAAAATCAGAATTTGCTGACATTTAGTTTGTTAGAGAAAGGTCATTAAAAAAACACGGCATTTTGTGAGTCCCGTTTCAGCATAAAATCTTAAAATATTTTAAAGCTGTTCCTAACTGGCGTCAGTTAATAACTACGGCATCCAAATCAATGTCAATGACCCCGGTCTCTAGATACGCTTCTTGCTTCGGGCCTAAGACTTAAACCATAGTTGACCAGAGGCGTACCTGCGTACTACGTTAACGGTAAGAGTTAAAGGCCTACCAGGGAATGCTCTCGCTAGTTCCTTGCCAAGCGAAATTTAGGATTAAACAGACTTATTGGGTTAAATCAGTTTCCTAGATATAGTATCGGCCCTTAACTAAGGCGCAAGCTAACATTACCCCTCTCATAGAGGCTCATAAAGGAGCGAACATTATGCGATCGCCGATTGCGAGGTTGGATGTGGTAATTGTCCCACTGACAGTACATTACAAAAGTACACTCCCATCTAGCAATCCCCGTGTAATGGAAAGATTCACGGCGGTTGAAACCGCCTAGCCGTTTCCCTCTCAGGTCTAAAGACCCGCTCGTTTCCCACTTACCAAATTTTTTTATGACTATTGGCTACCTCGCACTCGTTCTCCACGCCCACTTGCCCTTTGTCCGCCACCCCGAAAGCGACTACGTTTTAGAAGAAGAATGGCTGTTTGAGGCGATCGCGGAAACCTACATTCCCCTGCTGCAAGTCTTTGAAGGGCTCAAGCGCGACGGCATCGACTTTAAAATTACCATGAGCATGACGCCGCCCTTGGTTGCCATGCTGCGCGACCCCTTGCTGCAAGACCGCTTCGACGACCACTTGGCTAAACTCGAAGAATTAGCGGATCTCGAAATCGAACACAACAGCGGAAATGGTCACCTCCGCTATTTGGCAGAACATTACGCCGCCCATTTCTCTCAAGTCCGCAACTTTTGGGAAAAGTACGATCGAGATTTAGTCAAAGCCTTCAAAGAACACCAAGATACCAACAACCTCGAAATCATCACCTGCGGTGCGACCCACGGCTACCTACCGCTGATGAAAATGTACCCCGAAGCAGTTTGGGCACAAATTCAAGTAGCTTGCGACAACTACGAAGCAAACTTCGGCCGCCGACCAAAAGGCATTTGGCTGCCCGAATGCGCCTACTATGAAGGCTTAGAACGGATGTTAGCCGACGCAGGCCTCCGCTACTTTCTCACAGACGGTCACGGCATCCTCTACGCCCGCCCGCGTCCCCGCTACGGCAGCTACGCCCCAATTTTCACCGAATGCGGAGTCGCAGCCTTCGGTCGGGATCACGAGTCCTCGCAGCAGGTTTGGTCTTCCGAAGTCGGCTATCCAGGCGCCGCCGAATACCGGGAATTCTACAAAGATTTGGGTTGGGAAGCTGACTACGATTACATTAAGCCCTACATCATGCCCAACGGCCAGCGGAAAAATACCGGGATTAAATATCACAAAATCACCGGTCGCGGATTGGGTTTAGGCGATAAACAGTTGTACGATCCTTACTGGGCAAGGGAAAAAGCAGCCGAACACGCCAGCAACTTTGCTTTTAACCGGGAACGGCAAGTCGAGCACCTGAACGGGATTATGCAGCGTCCGCCGATTATTGTTTCACCTTACGACGCCGAACTTTTCGGTCACTGGTGGTACGAAGGGCCTTGGTTCTTAGATTACCTGTTCCGCAAGAGTTGGTACGACCAAAATACTTACGAGATGACGCACTTAGCCGATTATTTGCGGGGAAATCGGACTCAGCAAGTTTGTCGCCCGTCGCAGTCTAGCTGGGGTTTCCGGGGTTTCCACGAGTATTGGTTGAATGAGACGAATGCTTGGATTTACCCGCATTTGCACAAGGCTGCGGAACGGATGATTGAGTTGGGAAGTATGGAACCGGAAGATGAGTTGCAATATCGTGCTTTGAACCAGGCGGCGCGGGAAGTGCTGCTAGCTCAATCTTCTGACTGGGCATTTATCATGCGTACAGGGACGATGGTGCCCTATGCAGTGCGGCGGACTCGATCGCACTTAATGCGCTTTCACAAGCTGTACGATGAAGTGAAAGAAGGGAAAGTTGATTCGGGTTGGTTGGAGAAGGTTGAGGAGATTGATAATATTTTCCCTGAAATTAACTATCGCGTTTATCGATCGCTTTAAGTCTCGTTTCCCTTTTCATCCTGTCCCCCCAGCCCTGCTTAAGGGAGGGACAGGATGTTAATTAAAATTATAGGTGATGGGGCGATCGCCAGGAGTGGAATGAGAAGGGCGATCTTTGGTTGGGAGTGTGAGTGCGATCGCATTTTTAGTGTGGAAAGGTTGATCGCACTTTATCTCTTTTTCTCAACGCGCGGGCGATCGCACAACACCCTCTAGTCAAACAGCATTTTGAGCTGAGGAACGCTTGACAATAGAGAATTACTGGTGAAGAATTTCAACTATCTTGGCGATCGCCTCGTTCAACTTCTCAGGTTTAAGCTTACCAGCTTTATAAAGTATAATTTCTCGATCAGCGGTAAACAAGCGATTAGGTCTAATGTTGCTCGTTTGGTTAAGTCCGCCATCGCTAAAATCACTACTTTCAAGGGTAATAGCATAGCGATCGGCGAGCGTCTGGCTAGTAATCTGACAAAGCATTAGATCGTCTCCTGCCAAAGTTGCTATGACTAAAGCCGATCGGCGCTTGGCTTATGTTAAATCTGAAAATGGGAAAGGAACAACTATCACATCACCTTTTACAAATTCTGCCATGCTTCATCCTCCTCTAATCTTAACCAGTCTTTTTGCAAAGAAGATTCACTGAGCAGGCTTGCTTCTAACTTATCTTTATCATACTTGGCTTTGAGAAATTGCAGAAAATCCCACACTTCTTCTAATATAAATTCGGGGATATTATCCACTTCTTTAAGGAGCAATTCTTTAGCGTTCATGTTATTTACCTATAAAGACATAGTAACTGTTAATCTATGATAGCATCCTTGAGATTAGCAGCGCTCAGTTGCGATCGCTCCCCATCTTCATGACCGACGGACAACCGCAAGCAGCCCGCCAAATTCCGGCTGACGCTCAATCCATCCTCGCTTACCTACCAGATCGCATCCGCATCGCCCTCATTACCCGCGCGGCGGCTATTGAGTATCCCATCGAAGCTGTCGTTGAAATGGCGATCGCACTTTATGTCTTTTTCTCAACGCGCAGGCTATCGCTCTTTTTGGCCTGAAAATGCCTATCGCCGATGCCAGCAAATAGCCAGCGAATTAGAAAGAAAGCTGCCAGAATTCACTCAAATAGAAGCGGAACCAAATCGAGAAATTTAACTCGCGAAGTTAAAGCAATTGTTAGTTGAAATCAGAACCCCAATATTTGATTGTGCTAAATAATTGCAGCATTTGCCAGGATACAGCAATACTGTTGATATTAATGCGAAAAATTATATCGAAAGTAATCCTAAAATCAAAACTTTTTCCATTGAAGGTGGCAACTGGTGTTTTTGCCGAAGTTCCTGAGTTTGTGATCGCGCAAATATAAAAGCCAAGTTGCAAAATTCTTAAACTACCTGATTGCTAATCAAGATTTGTTCCAGGAGACAACATCCACAATTTGCGGGATGATAGAAATCGAACAGGTGGAATTGAACCGGAATAAGAGAGGGCACGTCAGCGCCATCGCGAACAACTAGAATTATACAAACAAAAGGAACAAGAGCAGAAATATCGCACTCAAGAACAAATGGAAATCGACAGCAAAAACGAATACAAATAAATTAAAAACCGGGTTTCTGATAAAACCCGGTCCCCATAAACCCAAGCAAGACTAACACAGATCAAACCTCAATTTTTTAATAATTTCACCCCCATTTTTACCTTGTCCAAAATCGTCTTTTGCGAGACACAAGTAATCAGACACAGCTTGCCGCAATTCAAAGTATCGCGACGGACTTCCTGAGCTTTTTCTCCGTACCAAATCTCGCGGGCGCTGGCATTTTTCACATTACCAATTACCGGGAACTCATCGCACAATTTCACATCGCCGCGCGTATCAATCCAGTAATTGCGGAGTCCAACGCGACAAGGACGAGTTGAATCAGGAGCTGTTTCTTCGGCAAAGTGAGGAATCATCAATCGCAACACTTCATCGCTGTTCATAATCGGAGCACCGTTGTTCTTCATTTCAATTAGCTGCTCGATTACTTGTGCAAATTCCTCCATGTCTTCTTTTTCAATCCACAATTCCTCGTATGTTTCTGGTGTCCAGCGGTTGACTGGTTGGAAGTTCACCGTCGTCGCCCCAATTCCCTGAGCCCAGGAGACTATTTCCGGGAGGTGGCGGAAATTGAGTCGGTTCATTGTCGGTTTGACGTTGATCGGAAACAGGACGTTCTGTTTTTCTTGTTCTTCGCGCAGATAACCGATTCCTTTAGAAAGCCGATCGAACAATCCCGGTTGACCCCGCAAATAATCGTGCAGTTCTGCATTCGGCCCGTCAACTGACATATTCACATTAAAAGGACGAGCAGCGACAGTTTTGGCTGCGTTTTCCCTGGTCATGCAATAGCCGTTGGTGGTGACGCCGGCGTGAATGCCATTTTTATTCGCAAAGGCAAGTAAGTCTAGAAAACCTTTTTTAATATAAGGTTCGCCGCCGCTAAAGTTGATTGAAAATTCGCCCACAAATTCTTTGACGCTCAAGAGGGCATTTTGCCATTCTTCGATCGTCAATTTCGTCTTTATATTCTTTGAGCCGCCAATACTCGCACTGCCGGCATTTTACATTGCAGCGCTCGTTGACAATCCCGTAAAAAGTGACTGGGCTTGTCACGTCGTATCCTGTATTGATCCGCAGCGATTCGGCCACTGCACTCTTGGTGTGCTTGACGCCCAGTCTCGATAATGTTAAAGCATCCATGTCTTTTTTCCCTTACGTGTTGTTACTTAAGTCAATTTCTCGATCCCTCTTTGCTACGTATGATTACGTATTTTTGATTACGTATTTCTTTTGAGTACGTATGCCCCATCCTAAGTGTTCAGTTTGGGTATGGCTAGATGTTTGTCAAATATTTATAATATTAAAACTTGTAACATATTAGTATTTCCAATCAGTTAAGCAGATTTTTGTGTCAAAACATGAACGATGCTTAATAATTGCCAAAATATAGGGGCTTAAGATTGACTTAATTTAATAATTGTAGTTTTTGTTTAAATTGTGTTAAATAACTTAATACCCTTTCTCAGTAAAACTACTTACGTAAACGGTATCAATAATTTATTGTTATAGTGAAATGAGCAGCCACTACAGCAGTTAACTTCACACAAGCTTTACAATATGGGAATTTAAGTATTTACACGGCAAAAAATGGCGACAAACATGGGACGATATTTGCACGTACTGAAATTGTTCTGGGGTGCGGCGATCTCCGCGGAACTAGAATACCGAATCAACTTTGTCCTCGCGGCCATCAGCAGCCTCGGAAATCTTGCGGGCAGCTGGTTTGGGCTATTTTTGTTTTACCGTACCGGTTACACGTTTTCTGGGTGGAAATGGGAAGAAGCCTTAGTTGTACTCGGTATTTTCACGATTTTGCAGGGGTTTTCGGCAACCTTTCTAGCACCTAATCTCAGCCGTATTGTCGATCGAGTCCAGCAAGGTACTCTCGATTTCGTACTCCTCAAACCCATCAGTTCCCAATTCTGGCTATCTGCAAACACAGTTTCGCCTTGGGGAATCCCAGATTTAATCTTGGGCACCGTATTGCTGCTGTATGCTGCTAACAAATTGGGAGTAACAATCGGCAACTATTTTTTAACAGCAATACCGCTGTTATTCGGAACTATTACTCTTTACAGTATATGGTTTATGTTAGGGGCAACCAGCATTTGGTTTGTCAAAATTTACAATGTTACCGAAGTTCTCGAAGGATTGTTAGAAGCGGGTAGATTTCCCATGGCAGCTTATCCTGCAGCTTATCGATTTTTCTTCACTTTCGTAGTTCCCGTTGCCTTCTTGACGACTGTGCCTGCAGAAGCCATGCTGGGGAGAGGTGAAATCGTTTGGATCGCAGGGGCGGGAATATTGGCGATCGGGCTGTTATTTTTCTCCCGCTACTTCTGGCAATTTGCCCTCCGCTTTTACACCAGCGCTTCCAGCTAGTTAAGTAGGTAGGTAAGCTGCTGCTGATCTAGATTGTCTATTATGTTTGAGAGGGAGAGGATTTGACACGTGGGGAATAGGGAATTTAAATATACATTTAAAAGGCAAAACAGCTTATCTAAAAAATATTTTCTTCTATTTACTTAGATAGTTAAATAAATGTAATATTTCAACCTATCCTGGAAATGTAAACTGGAAATAAACCACGCAAACGCAGGCAAACCAATGAAAAGAAAAAAACTGGGTAACAGTAATTTTACTATCAGCGCGATCGGTCTTGGAGGTATGCCAATGTCCTTAAGTGGCCGGCCGCCCGAATCGCAATCAATTGCGGTAATTCACCGCGCCCTCGATTTGGGTGTCACCCTAATTGACACCGCAGATTCCTACTGCCAAGATCAATCCGACAAACACCACAACGAACACCTGATTGCCAAAGCTTTGCAACAGTACAGCGGAGATGTTAGGGCCGTTACAGTGGCCACTAAAGGCGGCTTAATGCGGCCTCAAGGTGCGTGGACGCGCAACGGCAACCCCCATCATTTACGCAAGACAATTCGCGAAAGTTTTGAAGCATTGGGTGGCAAGGAACCGATCGACCTTTGGCAATATCACTCGCCAGATCCCGCTTATACCATCGAAGCAGCCCTAGCACCCGCAAAAGAAGCCGTAGAAGCAGGAATGATTCGATTTATTGGAGTTTCCAACTTTTCTGTAGAGCAGATCAAACGCGCCCGCGATACAGTAGAAATTGTCTCTGTTCAGAATCAATATAATCCTTGGCACAGACAGCCAGAATCAGACGGCGTACTGGAATATTGCGAAACCGAAAAACTGACATTTTTTCCTTGGAGCCCTTTAGGAGGAAGCCGCCGCGCCACAAGCTTGCAAGATATGCCCGCGATCGCCAAATTAGCAGCAGAAAAAAACGTTTCAGTTTACTGTATAGTATTAGCTTGGTTGATGGCCCAATCGCCCTGCATAGTTCCCATTCCCGGTGCGACCAAAGTATCTAGTATTGAGGACTCTGTGCGGGCGCTCGAAGTTAAATTGACTGACGAGGAATTGCAACAAATTGCCGTAAGTTAAGTAGATAAGGCCCACAAAAACAGTAGAACAGGCAAGATGCCTGTTCCACAAAGATAACTTAATTGTGGGGTGGGTTTTTCAACCCGCCCCTGAAAGTGGGATTTAATGAATAAAGTTGACATTTTTTGAGGAATTGAATTTAATGGAAGCTAATCAAGTGAATGCCGATCGAGACGTAGCAATTGAACATCAAAACGTACCTGTCGCCCATGAAGGACTGCACAATTTTTTATACAGTTCCGACTCAGAACACAGCGCAGCAGCCACTATTACTGAATTAGAAAACGACGGCACGCAAGTAATGTCGATCGATACATGGCGCGATTTGGCAACTAACGCGAAAGTCGCCGGCGTTTACGCTGTAATGGACACTTCCCGCAACACTCAGTTTATAGGTTATTCGCGAAATATCCTGCTTTCAATCAACGGTCACATTGCCCAAAATGGCGTTGAAAATTGCGCTTTCCTGCGTGTGCAAACTTTCAAATTCCCAAAGCGGGAAGAAATGGAAAGTTTGCGCGATGCTTGGATAGCAGAAATTGGCAGCATTCCGCCGGGCAACGGTGCTGACAGCGAAATGTGGGCGGCTACGGTAGGCCAAGCAGCCCGCGCTGCTATGTCTGCTGAGGAACAAAAAGGTTATGAGGAAAAGAAGCTGAAATTACGCAAAGCAATGGCCGATTCCACTCTTACCAAAGAGTTAGAAACAGCCGCCGAAAATGATAGCGAACGACACCAACATCTGGAAGCTGCTGTTAACAATGATGATTGGAGTGCGGTGATTCACTCGCAAACTCAGGAAACAAAATCCGATTCCTAAATCGGAAAAATGTTTGTAATTCTGAGATATTGTACTATTTTTAGAACGGGCTAGATGCCCGTTCCACAATACATTAAGTTTATTGGGGGGCGTTGCTCATAGCCCGCC
The DNA here is from genome assembly GCF_036702355.1 of Microcoleus sp. D3_18_C4. NCBI lineage: Bacteria > Bacillati > Cyanobacteriota > Cyanophyceae > Oscillatoriales > Microcoleaceae > Microcoleus > Microcoleus sp. D3_18_C4. The sequence continues at coordinate 41,928 of NZ_JAUBTF010000045.1, read as the reverse complement.
CAAAATACTCAATCTTAATCATCAACAACTGATCGGGATTAATGACTAACTTTGCGTTCAGTAACTAAAGTCAAACTTACCCATTCACCCCGATCGTTGTAACTGCGAATCATCCGAAACCGCAAGTCAGGTTCTACCAACCAACCTGCCTCGAAAAATATAGGTTTTCTGGATTCAATCTTGACAGGTAAAGTGCAAGAACCACCGTCAGGAAGCAGCACAACTTGCACGGGCATAGCACCTTCGTTAAAATTTAATACAGAACCGTCAATGCTGGCGCTAGAACTGATAACAGTAGCATTACTGCCAAAAGTAATTTTCTGCACTAGGCGATCGCTACTTTCCAAATGCAATTGCAGTTTGGTAGAATAAAAGTCTGGAGAACGCAAATCTGGATACATTGTCACCGCCTCGCCCTGCCACTCTCCCAGCAAATCGTCAACAGTTAAAGGCGGACGTTCGGGGACATTTTTATCAAGCTGCTTTTCCCGAATTAAGATAAGTGTTGATAAATTGCCGTCGGTATTGTATGTCAGAGGGAAGCGCAACCGACGATAATTGTAGATAAAACCAAACTCTGCACCGCACTCAGAATAAGGCGCTAGTTGAATAGTTCCCTGACAAAAAGCTCCATTCTCAAAAAATAGGATATCTCGTCCCAAACTTTGATATTCTCGAACAAGTTCGCTCACTTCCGGTTCGCCGACACCGCTAGGATTTGGGGAAAATCGACGGAGTTTCAATCGCACATTTTTGTTGTCATTGAAACCTTCGATAGAAATAATGCTAGGAGTATCTTGAAGTACCTCTCCTCGTGGCGATAACTGGGTAAAGGAACCGTGCCATTCTCCCAAGTTTTGCAGAAAGTTTTCCCATTGTGATACCATATTCTTACCTTTGGATATATGTCTAAAAATAGAATTATAACTCTGCTTACGGATTTTGGATTAAGCGATGTTTATGTGGGAGTGATGAAAGGTGCGATCGCCCAAATTAACCCGCACTTAAAAGTCATTGACATTACGCACCAAATACCATCTCAAAATATAGCAGCGGGGAGGTTTTGTTTGATGACTGCTTTTGCTTATTTTCCGCCGGAAACCGTACATATTGCTGTCGTCGATCCGGGTGTGGGAAGCAAGAGACGCCCTGTTGCGATTAAATGTGCTAATTGCTTTCTTGTTGGGCCGGATAACGGGTTGTTTAGCGGGGTGTTGAGTCGGGAAAGTGCGATCGTATCTGTCGAACTCACCAACCCCAAATACTGGCGCACACCTCAACCCAGCAGCACTTTTCACGGTCGCGATATTTTCGCTGCTGCGGGCGCTCACTTGGCGAACGGGGTGGCTTTGGAAGAGTTGGGGGAGACGATCGACCCTGCAAGTTTAGTGCAGTTAGAGATACCAAATTGTGCCGTTACCGCCACGGGTATAGAAGGCTGTGTTCAATATGTCGATCGCTTCGGCAACCTAATTACTAATATCCCCAATAATTGCATTATAGGTAACAATTGGTCAGTAACAATTAGCCATAGTTCTGATGCCATTCGCATTCCCAGCGGTAAAACCTACAGCGACAGCGAACCGGGCGATTTCATTGCCATAACTGGTTCTGACGGTTGGCTAGAAATTGCCGTTAATGGCGGCAGCGCTCAATCAGTATTAAAATTGGAATGCGGAGCGATCGTGCAATTGCTTTTTGAAACTAACAATTAAAATCATCTCTTGCAGTCCGCGTCTGCGGATGTTTTGCTTGTAAAAGCGATTTCAAGATCCGTTTCATATCTCTATAAGTATAAAAAACCCGGTTTATCCCAAAAACCGGGTTTCTCATCTTTATCCAGCTACCACGAAATTAACCAACTTTCCAGGCACCACAATTACCTTTTTAATCTCCTTACCTTCCAGGTGACGCTTAGCCAATTCCGACTCGCGAGCAAACTTTTCCAAAGCGGCTTTATCAGCACCAGAAGGCACTTGAATTGTGCCGCGAGTTTTGCCCATAACTTGAATTACCAGCGTAATTTCATCGGTAACTAATGCAGATGGATCGACAGTCGGCCAAGTTTGCGTATGCACCGATTCACTGTTACCAGTATTGTGCCACAATTCATCAGCAATATGCGGCGCAAAAGGGGCTAACAAGCGAATCAAAGTGTTGATTCCTTCTGCATAGATTGGCGAATCTTTACACTTAGCATCATTCAAAGCATTGCTGAGTTTCATCATTTCAGAAACAGCAGTATTGAACTGATAATCACCCTCCAAATCTTCGCTAACTTCCTTAATTGCCGTGTGAATTGCCCGCCGTAAATCCTTCTCAATTTTACTTAATTCAGCATTTTCAACCCCTTGACCGGGGGTGGCCGGGGGGCGTGCAGCAAACTCTGTCACCACGCGCCAAACGCGATTTAAAAAGCGAAACTGCCCTTCCACATCAGCATCATCCCACTCCAAATCCTTCTCTGGCGGTGCTTTGAATAAAATAAACATCCGCGCCGTATCTACCCCATATTTGCCCATAACTTCCAAGGGGTCAACGCCGTTATATTTTGATTTGGACATCTTCTCATAGAAGACTTCTAAAGCTTCACCAGTTTCAGGATCTTGTGGATTTGCGGGGTCTATATCTGCTGGGGGAACGTATTTGCCAGTAACGGGGTTTTTGTAGGCCATTGCTTGTACCATGCCTTGAGTTAACAGGCGTTTAAATGGTTCGTCACAATCGATCAAACCCCGATCGCGCAAAACCTTGGTAAAGAACCGCGAATACAGTAAGTGCAAGATTGCGTGTTCGATGCCGCCGACATATTGGTCTACGGGCATCCAATCGTTTGTCTTCGCCGTATCGAAGACTTGCTCTTGATTTTGAGCATCGGGATAGCGCAAGAAATACCACGAAGAATCGATAAAAGTATCCATCGTATCTGTTTCTCGCTTCGCCGGAGTGCCGCAACTTGGACAAGGAACGTTTACCCATTCTTCCATCTTTGCCAAGGGCGAACCTTTGCCGGTAAATTGTACATTTTCCGGCAACAATACGGGCAAATCCGATGCGGGTACGGGGACTGTTCCGCAGGTGGGACAGTGAATTACGGGAATTGGAGCGCCCCAATAACGCTGTCTAGAAATTAACCAATCTCTTAAGCGGTATTGGATTCGGGCTTTGCCATAACCTGCATTTTCGGCATGGTGAATAATCGCTGCTTTGCCTTTAATTGAATCCATGCCGTTGAAGCTTTCGGAATTAATCATAATTCCTGGTTCTGTGTAAGCTTCGGTCAGCGGAACTTCATCATCATCTACGATTACTACTTTAATTGGCAGTTGATATTGATTGGCAAATTTGAAATCTCGCGTGTCGTGGGCGGGTACTCCCATGACTGCGCCGGTGCCGTATTCGTACAGCACATAATCGGCAATCCAAATGGGAATTTCTTCGCCGTTGAAAGGATTGATTGCTTTGCCGCCTGTGGGGATGCCACGCTTTGGTTTGTCTTCGGCTGTGCGATCGATCTCGCTTTGGGCAGCGACTTCTTTGATGAAGGTTTCTACGGCGGTTTTTCTATCTTCGGTTGTTACGCGCTTAGTTAGTGGATGTTCCGGCGCTAAAACAAGGTAACTGACGCCGTAAACTGTATCGGGACGTGTGGTGAAAACGGCGATTTTTTCATCCATTCCGACAATCGGAAATTCTAAGTAAGCGCCGACTGATTTGCCGATCCAGTTGGCTTGCATTAATTTGACTCTTTCTGGCCAATCTGGCAATTTGTCTAAGTCGTTTAATAACTGTTCGGCGTAATCGGTAATTTTGAGGAACCACTGCCGCAATAATTTGCGCTCGACTTTTGCACCGGAACGCCAGGAACGACCTTCGTTATCTACTTGTTCGTTTGCTAAAACTGTTTGGTCTATAGGGTCCCAATTAACTGCGGCTTCTTTTTGATAAGCTAATCCTGCTTCTAAAAATTGCAAGAAAATCCATTGAGTCCACCGATAATAATCGGGAGAACAAGTTGTAACTTCTTTTGTCCAGTCGAAAGAAATACCCAGGCGGCGAAATAAGCCTTTCATTTGGGCAATGTTTTGATAAGTCCATTGTGCAGGGGGAATTCCTCGCTCGATAGCTGCATTTTCTGCGGGCAAACCAAAAGCGTCCCATCCCATCGGATTCAATACCCGATAACCTTGCATTCGCTTGAGTCTGGCAATTACATCGATGATTGTGTAGTTGCGGACGTGTCCCATGTGCAAGTTTCCCGACGGGTAGGGGAACATGGATAAGGCATAAAATTTAGGCTTTTGCGTATCTTCTGGCATCTGGTCTAAGTTTTGCTCAGCCCATGTCTGCTGCCATTTTTCTTCTATGGATTGGGGGTTATATCTGGAATCCACAACAATTGCTCCGTGTAGGATTTACTAATGTTTGCTTGAACATTTTGGCACATTCAAGGGGCCTCGATTAGGATTTTTCTGAGTACCAAGGATTTTGGCTCGAATATCTGTATTATATATTGTAGTATAGGTAATTTGAGCTGGGGGCGATCGACCAAATACTCCGGTTCGCCCTGAAAAAAGTAAATAACTGCAATCCCCAGAAACCCGATTTCTTTGACAAACCGGGTTTATTCTCCTAATTGGAGCTTAGATGCTATCAGGATCGATGTTCAATTCGCGCAGTTTGGCTGCTAAACGTTCCGCTTTTTGAGCTTCTTGTTCGGCACGCTGCGAGGCTTGTTCGGCACGCTGCGAGGCTTCTTCGGCGCGCTGAAATTCTTGTTCTGCGCGCCGTCGCTCTAATAGCCGCTCTGCATTTATTTCGGAATAGGAAAGAAACTTTTCTCCATCAGGATGATAGATTTCTAACCCTTCTTCTGGTAACTCAAACCGCACTCCCAGTCTGGGACTTATCCATCCCTCCATCGGTTCAATGGGTTCTAAGATTCCTTCAATTCTTTGCCAACCTTCTAACTGATTTCTTTCTGGATCGTAAAGGTAATACTCCTCGACTCCATAACGATAGTAAAATGAAAGTTTCTTGTTCATTTTTGTGTTACTATCGTTGTGGGATCTAATTTCAAAGACGACTTGGGGAGCAATATTATCTTCGCGAGATTGTATGTAGGAACGTCGCTCGCCTTTTGGTCTACCAAATATCACCATCGTATCCGGCGCTTGAGAAATATCTGGTCTACCTTCAACCGGATACCACAGTAAATCGGCGGCTACAAACACGTTGGGTTCCTCTTCAAACAGCGATTCGCAACCTTCTTTGATTGTGACAATTAATTTGTATTGTATTGTGCTGTCTGCCATTGGTTGACCGTCGCTGGATGGATAAATAATTTCTTCGGTTGTGACTTGCATTGTGGTTGTCTCCGAGAAGTATCTGAGCTTAATTATACTATTGTTTGAAGGAACTATCCGCGCCGAAAATGGCATTGCCGTTTCCCTAGTGACAGAATATTCAAAATAGCGAACAGCGGCGCTTTAAAGCTGCTTGCAAAAGAGTGTTGTACAGTTTTTCCTTAACAGTATAAGCGCCGAATCTTTCCAAGTGCGGATTGTTCATTTGAGCGTCGAAAAGCAGATAAGATCGATCGCGCAATCTCTCCACCAACTTCACCATCGCCACCTTAGAACCCTCGGGAATTCGGTAAAACATCGACTCCCCAATAAACGCACCGCCGATCGACAATCCGAGAATACCGCCCGCCAATTCGTCCCCGCACCAAGTCTCGAAGCTGTAAGCCCAACCGGCCTCATACAAACCCCAGTAAATCTTCTTGAGTTCCTTAGAAATCCAAGTCGTTTCGCGATCGGCACAACCCTCAACTACCGCCCCAAAATCGCGGTTTACAGCCACCGAAAACCGATTTTGATTGAGTTGGCGACGCAGGGATTTCGGATAGGTAAATTTTTCATCCAGGGGAATCAGCGCCCGCTGACGGCTCGAATACCACCCCAAACTTTCCTCGCCGTCATTTGCCATCAAGAAATAGCCTTGCGCGTATCCTTGTATAATTGTCGGTATATCATATTGCATATATTTATCAGTTGTCATTTCTCAGTTAACTTTTCAAAGTCAACATTAGCAATTAGGAATAATCATGTCTGAAACCATCGAACCTATTACCTTACCGCCCGCCAAAAACCCCGAACAAGAAGGCCAATGGCTCCAACAAACGCTGCTGGCATGGCTAGACTCCGAGTTTATCCCAGAAGCAGCCAACCAGCAAATAGCTAAAAGAGCTGCCCAAATCTATGTCCGCCAGCGCATGGAAGGCGAAAATGACGTGGGCAGCCTTGTAATTGCGATCGTCACCGAAATGCAGGCCTATGATTTTTCTAAAAGCTTCTACGGCGAATTTGCGATCGCCAATGCCGTCAGCGACTTGTTACTCGAAAGTCTCGGCATCGATAAATGCTGTGGCCAGTGAAGCAAGAAGGAGGAAAATTTAACTCATAAGTCTGAAACAAAAATCAACCCCAAACCTAATCCTGCCGATTAATTGTGAGTTTTTTCCTTCTTTCTTCCTTCTTCCTTCTTCCTTCTCCCTTCTTCCTTCGTGCTACCAGCTAGACTTCACAACACCGGGCAAAAGACCTTCGTGAGCCATTTCTCGCATCATGTTGCGAGACAGTCCGAAGTCACGATAGTAACCTCTGGGCCGTCCAGTTGCCCAGCAGCGGTTCCGCAAGCGAGTCCGCGAACTGCTGCGGGGTAGCTGTTGTAGTTGGCGGTGAATCGCCATTTTGTCCATCTGATTGTTAGCCTGGTCAAACTGGTCTTTCAGGTCTTCCCGCTTGTCGGCGTACTTGTCTACGAGTCTCTGGCGCTTTTTCTCGCGCTCGACCATGCTCTTCTTAGCCATAATCTGTTGATATCCTTAGATAAATCACAATCTACTATTGTACTATATTTTGGTGAGTTCGGATCTCTTTTATTTGAATTATTTCTTTTGTTAACAACATTTTTAGCAACAGGCAAGATGCCTGTTCCACAATAACTCAACATTTTTAGCAACAGGCAAGATGCCTGTTCCACAATTATTCAAGGTTTTTAGCAACAGGCAAGATGCCTGTTCCACAATAACTCAACATTTTTAGCAACAGGCAAGATTCCTGTTCTATCAAATCCGTTAGCATCGGAATAGTAAATTCGAGTTGACAGTTGACGGTTCACTGTCAACTGTCAACAGTCAACCGTCAACATCATTCCGGTATAACCGGAAATGATATTCCACAATCACTCCACATTTTTGTGGTACAGGCATCTTGCCTGTACTTAACCTTGGCGCAACACCAAACTATTAGCAGAAGGGCACAAATCTGCAAGTTCGCAAATATTGCAAACCGGATTTCTCGCATTACAAACTGCCCTGCCGTGATAAACCAACCGAATCGACCAATTTTCCCAATCTGGCTGCGGTAACAATATCATCAAATCCCGCTCGATCCTTATAGGATCGGTATGTTCGGTCAATCCCAACCGCTGAGTCAAACGTTTGACGTGAGTGTCTACCGTCACGCCCATATTAATACCAAAGGCGTGGGCGAGAACGACATTAGCAGTTTTGCGGGCAACTCCGGGCAATTCTAGCAGCAGTTCCATCCGCTGCGGCACTTGATTGTTAAATTTATTGACGATCGCCTGACAAGCACCTTTAATGTTTTTAGACTTATTCCGGTAGAAACCAGTCGATCGCACGAGACTTTCCAATTCTTCTAAATCAGCATTTGCCAAAGCCTCCGCATCGGGAAAACGCTCAAACAAAGCCGGCGTTACCAGATTTACTCGATCGTCCGTACACTGAGCCGAGAGAATCGTCGCCACCAGCAACTGCACGGGAGTTTCGTAGTTAAGAGTGCAAGGAGCTTCTGGATAGAGGCGTTTGATGCGAATCAGAATTTCTAGCGATCGTTGTTTTAAACTTAACTTTTTAGTCATTAGTCATTAGTCATTAGTTATTAGTTATTAGTTATTAGTCATTTGTTTTTAACTGCTTCCCAGGCACGACCGGGGAACCCATAAACAGAGGCTGTGCCTCGCTTGCGTAGAAAAAAAAGAAGAGGGAAAAATAGGAAAATATGAAAACGGAAAACTAGACATAATTCTTCCTTCTTCCTTCTTCCGTCTTCCTTCTTCCTTCCTTCATTTACTATTGCATGAAATTTCGCAAATCAAACCCAGCCAAATTAGCAGTATCGCGAATAATCAAGAACACTCCCAAACCCAGCAACAACACCAAACCAGTCTGCATGACATTTTCCTGAATGCGGTTCGGCAGAGGCTTGCCCCGCAGTCCTTCGATTAACAAAAAAGCTAGCTGGCCACCATCTAAAGCAGGTAAAGGCAAGATATTAATCACAGCCAAATTGACGCTAATTAGCACAGCATACTGAAACAAACTCGCAGCATCCGATTTGGCAATCCCTGCACCAATCGCCACAATCGCCACAGGCCCAGACAACTTGTCGGCAGTCTGGCTGAAATTGCTAAGTAACTGCCCGAAACCTTGAACCGTCAGCACCACAATCCGCTCAAATTCTTTGGCGGCCTTGCTAAACGCCTCTACAAATCCGGCCCTCTGACGCACGACAGTGCCGTTAGAAGTTAGCTGCACGCCAATGCGACCTTTGCCGTCGGGCGACTCTTCAGGAGTTACTGTCACCAAAAATTTTTGTTCTTGGCGCTGAATTTCCAACGCTAGGGGTTGGTTGGGATGATCTTGGATTGCTGTGACCAACAATTTGATTGCTTCGCGGGAAGCGCCCAATTCCTTGCCGTCAACAGACAGAACAACGTCGCCCGATCGAATTCCGGCTTGTTTCGCGGCAGAACTGACTTCTGCGGCGACTTCCGGGACTTTAACTCCCGGTAGGTAGTTCATTTGTGCAGCGCCGACAGTGCTCAATTGCACCACCAGCAGGAAATAAGCAAAAATTAAGTTGGCAATTACCCCTGCACTAATGACGATCGCCCGATCGAGCACGGGGCGATTTTTGAGCAAATTCGGGTCATTTGGGGGAATTGTACTGTCGGGATCGTCGTCCGGAAAACCCACGAAACCTCCCAGGGGAAAGGCGCGGAGGGCGTATTCAGTTTCCGGGCCTTGGTACTTCCAGAGGATGGGCCCGAAACCGATAGAGAAGCGGTTGACGTGGATGTGTTGAAGTCTCGCCGCCAAGAAGTGGCCGAGTTCGTGAACGACAATCAAGATACCTAAAACTGCGATCGCTGCCAAAACTGACATGAAGGATTCCACTAACACTTTTACTGGACTTTGATTTATTTTAATATCTTTTTAATATCGGTGGCTTGAGAGCGACAATTTTCAGTCAAACTGGAAGATGGAGTTTTTGTCGGAAGTCCCGGCTGCTGCGATCGACCCGACGCTGCCAAACCGATCGCGCGATCGTACCTGAGTTTACCTCTAAAACCAATTCCCATTACCAATTCCCTATTACAAATTCCCCATTACCAATTCCCAGTTACCAATTCCCCATTATGAAAGACACTTCTTTGAATATTATTGCTATTTCTATCTTTGCCATCACCGTTTCAATATTGTTGGGGCCCCTATTCAACTTGCCAGAAGCCGTACCTGCGATCGCCACTTTTTGCCTGTTGGGGCTAGCCACCCTTGACAGTTTCCAGTGGCAAGGTCAAGGCGGTACTATTTTATTAGATTGGCTGGGGGGAACTTCCAAACAAAAGCGCGATCGTATCCTTCACCACGAAGCCGGACACTTCCTAGTCGCCCACCTGTTAGGAATTCCCGTAACCAGCTACGCCCTCAACGCTTGGGAAGCATTTAAACAAGGTCAAACAGCCCAAGGTGGCGTCCGATTTGAAGACGAACAATTAGCATCTCAACTGCAAAAGGGCACTCTTTCCTCCCAACTTTTAGACCAATACTGCACCGTGTGGATGGCCGGAATAGTCGCCGAAAAATTTGTTTACGGCAGCGCACAAGGAGGAGCAGAAGACCGCACAAAAATTAGCGCAATTTTAACACAACTGCGCCGCCCCAGTTCCGAAATTCAACTCAAACAAAACTGGGGTTCGCTGCGAGCAAAAAACTTGATCGAAAGCCACAAATCAGCTTACGAAGCCCTAGTATCAGCAATGGAAGAAAGAGCAACTGTTGCCGAATGCTGCGACATCATCCAGCAAAATTTATAGGAAAAAGATTACGCACTCTTGCCTTATAAACCCGGTTGCTGTGTAGATTTATTATTACTAAAACCCAGATTTTGCTTAGAAACCGGGTTTAAGAGCGTATTATAGGGATTACAAATTCATGTCAGAACCAAAAACTTTGCCAACAACACTGCAAACAGCGAACCCAAATACAGAAAAATTGTTGTGGCTGTTCGGTTTCCGGATCGACCCCGGCACCGAAATACCAAATCTATATACTCTAATTGTCTATGGAGAACAAGAGCCGCCCTTAATAGCCGGCGGTCAACTTGTATTTTTTACCCGTCCAGAACTAGCTATTAACGCTCTCCAATTGTGCAATATCGATGTCAGCGAACTGGGAAAGCCACCCACACAAATAGACGCTATTTGCGACATTGCAGAAACGCTATACTTGCTCGATGCCGAAGATTTTGACGAATCAGCTACTATCCTCAACTGTTTGAACGCGCTTTTCGATTTAGTGAAAGCTACTTTAATACCGATGCCAACTGAATACAAGCGCATACTTTATGATTTGGCAGACCATTTGAATATTGAGGAAGAGTTTGCAAGTTTTTTAGACGCAGAAGATATTCAGCGATCGGAAATTGTTAATGCCATTTTGTGGTGTGTGGGAGCAATTACAACAAAATCTAGATTGTTGACCGAGTAATTTAAGAAAAACTAGAATGTGAATCGATAATAGATAATAGATAATATCGCCCAAGGAAATTGTGCCATGACTGTAACAGATTTACGCTTGTGGACTGTAGAGGAATACCGCCGCATGACCGAAACAGGCATTCTCAATCCCGATGAACGAGTCGAATTAATTGACGGGCTAATTATTTCAAGGAGTGCAAAAAATCCTCCCCACGCAGCAACTAACCTCTGTGCAGCCGACTATCTCAGAAATCTGCTGGCAGGACTTGCTTTAATTCGCATTCAAGACCCGATCGCTCTAAGTTATAATTCAGAACCAGAACCGGATATTGCTGTAGTGCAAATAGACCCTCGACTGTACCAAGATTTTCATCCCGCGCCCGACAATATTTTTTTATTAGTAGAAATAGCTGACACGACTTTAGAAACAGACCGCAAGCGAAAAGCATCGGCTTATGCTAAGGCGGGAATTACTGATTATTGGATACTTGATGTTAACACGCGGCAAGTTTATGTTTTTCGCGAACCGGGCGAGGCAAACTACCGACAAGAAACAGTATTTAATGAAGATGATGTTTTGTCAATGCTGGCATTTCCCGAAATAGAAGTTCAGATTTCGCAACTGTTTCCTTAAGTAGGGGCAGGTTTTACCAAGAATAATTGCCTAAAACCAAGAACCTCGTAAACCTGCCCCTACCCACCTATAAATTACCAATTATCAATTACCAATTACCAATTCTTCACAATAATCCCGATCGCTACAAAAAACTTAGTATTAGGGCGTAGCGTGAGTTATACTCCTACTGGAAAGACTGTCACTGCAAAAACATCCTGAAATCAAAGTTTATGAGCAACACTTCCCCGCCTCAACCAGCCGCCAAAAATCCCGCAACACAAAAACTCAGTTTATCAACAAAATTAGCTTACGGTGCCGGCGACCTCGGCCCGGCAATTACCGCTAATGTTTTGGCATTTTACCTGCTAGTTTTCTTTACCAATGTCGCTGGTTTACCTGCTGGCTTAGCCAGTAATATTTTAGTAGTTGGCAAGGTTTGGGATGCCATAAATGACCCGATTGTGGGGGTTTTGAGCGATCGCACTTCTCATCCTTGGGGCCGCCGATATCCTTGGATAATATATGGTGGCATTCCCTTCGGCATATTCTTCTTATTGCAGTGGATTGTACCTAGCACGGATCACACAGTGTTATTTTGGTACTATGTTGCAATCAGCATTTTGTTCAACACCGCCTACACGGCTGTCAATCTTCCCTACACTGCCCTGACTCCAGAACTTACTCAAGACTACAACGAACGCACTAGCCTTAATAGTTTTCGATTTGCTTTCTCCATTGGCGGCAGCATCCTTTCATTGATCTTAGCTCTAATTATCTTTCGTGTATTTGAAAAAGACCCGAATCAACAATATTTAGTATTAGGTGCAATCTGTGCAGTTATCTCTGTCTTGCCTTTGTACTGGTGTGTTTTGGGAACTCGCAAGCACGTCGCAGCCCAACTATTAGAAAACGCAGACCTAGATAATTCTACATCCTTGCCACTGAAAGAACAGTTGCAGATTGCATTTAGCAATCGCCCTTTTTTGTACGTCATTGGAATTTATCTTTTTTCTTGGCTGGGAGTGCAGTTGACTGCTACTATTATTCCCTACTTTGTTGTTAACTGGATGCAACAGCCACAGTACGTTTTTAGCTTGGTGGCGATCGCAGTTCAAGGCACTGCATTAATCATGCTCTTTGTTTGGAGTAAAGTCAGCGAGAGATACGGCAAAAAAGCCGTATATTTTATGGGCATGAGTTTGTGGATTATTGCCCAAGCTGGACTGTTTTTCCTCCAACCAGGACAAGTATTGCAGATGTACATATTAGCAGTCATGGCAGGTATCGGAGTTTCCACGGCTTATCTAATACCTTGGTCGATGATACCGGATGTGATCGAACTCGACGAACTGCAAACAGGAGAAAGACGCGAAGGCGTTTTCTATTCATTTATGGTACTGCTGCAAAAAATCGGATTGGCAGGGGGTTTGTGGTTGGTAGGCCAAGCATTAGAAGGAGCTGGATTTCTCTCTACCGTTCCCGGACAGCCGGCCCCCGTACAGCCAGATTCTGCACTGTTTGCGATTCGAGTTGCGATCGGGCCGCTGCCCACAATTGCTTTAATTGCTGGCATGATTCTTACCTATTTTTATCCCATAACCCGCGAAGTTCATGCAGAAATATTGTTGAAGCTGCGAGAAAGAAAAGCACAAAATCAGTAAGCGCTAATAAAGAGTAGTTGGTAATTAGTAAAATCAAAAAACCACAACTACCGATAGCTAATCCGGGCGAGATTAATAGCAATCCTCCCATCCTGTGCGAACTCTTTTTGTATTTAACAATGTGTCATCTTCTTATGGCATCGGTTAATTCAAAAAAAGTCCGTTGCGCGTTTACCGAAAGGATTGCTATAGCTGGCTCGGAGGGCGAATCAAAGCGATAGTTTTAGTAATAGCCCCGGAACCCAGAAACCTAGTTTTTTTACGAAAATACATAAATCGCGCCGCGCCATCCGCCCCGGTAGAAAAACCCCGAAGGCTGGAGTTGTTCGAGATGTCGATCGAGCTTGAGAACACAACTTATTAAATTTTATGTCTGTCGCGCACTATAGAGATGAGTTGGTGATATAATCACCACGGTAAACTAAGTATATACACTTAATCAGTCATCCAACTCCTCAAAAAGTTTATAATTAAAAGAAGAAACAGATTTTTCTCGGAAATTGATTGGATTAGTTGCCGTTCCAAAAAATCTGCTGAATGTGGCTAATTATATCGACATGGGAAATGCAAAACCTTTTAGCCGGTCAGTTAGCGCATAAGTTAATAAGTGCTTCTGCCGTTGACTCTGAACCGAAAAATGGCATAGAGGACAAATCAATACCAGCGCAAGCAGCGGCTGAGGTGTTACGGTCAATTGTAAAAGTTTGGTAAAGTTATGGAACCCCCTGTCGGGAAGCTGAGCGACACCTGAAAAAGTTTGCTTCGTCGCCCGGAAACCCGAAATACAAGCACAACGCAGCAGAGCCAAATGCAGTCTGATATAACTCTCCAGCAGTTGTAAAAGAACTTTTACTGCCGGCCTAGCATAGGGATTTAGTTATTTTTGTATACTATGTGAAAGTAGTGAGAACTATTAGAAGGAAGTGGGCTCAACCAACCCATAATTTCGTGTGATATCCTTAAGCCAATGCTCAAAGTATCAATCCGAAGGCTCGCAGAAGAAAGCTGATTTTACCCACAAAATATCCAAGAGGTCAACATGGAAAGAGAACAGGACGCTCATATCGTACCCATTAGCAACCAGAGCCGACAGGTGCAGCAATTTTCCGTTGACGAGGGAGAAGATTTAAGCGCGCAGCCTCAGAAAGGATTGAATGTAAAGCCGTTGTTGAGGACTTTTCAGCGACAAGCCCTAATCATTATTGGGATTATAGGTCTAGTAGGCACTGGAGCTGTTTATCAGATCAAGGGAGGCAAGAAAACATATCAAGGCGATTTTCGGATGCTAGTGGAACCCGTGACAACGGAGGCCAGAATTGCTGATCCCTCTGCCCTAGCCAATCGCGGCGAGGGGGGGGCAGTGCCTAATCGAGATTTTTTTAGTTTGGACTACGCAACTCAACTTGAAATTCTCAAGAGTCCTCAGATGCTGTCGGCTATTGTTAAACAAGTCCAAAAACGATATCCAAAAGTTACCGAAAAAATTCTTGAAAAAGAATTAATCGTTTTGCGGATAGGAGAAGATGAGAGGACGCTGACTAAAATTTTGGAAGTTCGCTTCATGGGGAATGATACTAAATTAGTTGAGTTCGTTTTACAAGAAACTAAAAAGAAATATTTAAAGTACAGTCTTGATGAACGCAAGACTCGGATTGGTGAAGGTGTTAAATTTATTGAAGACCAGCTTCCGGGACTCAATAAGCGCGTAAACGACCTGAAATCGGAGTTACAGTTGATACAGCAGCAGCAAAAGATTACCAATCCTCAAGAACAAGGCGCGCAATTAATCCAGCAAGTTCGTACCGTAGAAACTTTAGAGTTAGAAACTCAAAGGCTACTGCAAGAACAGAAAACGCTGTACGCTAACTTGCAAAAACAATTAGATTTTACACCAAATGAAGCTATTGCCGCTTCAGCTTTAAGCGAAGAGCCTCAATATAAAGAGTTGCTGACCAAGGTTAAGGAAGTAGAAGGTCAGATTGCTGTAGAAACAGCTCGTTTTAAATCTGCTAACCCTATAGTGGAAGCTTTAGAGCGCAAGCGGGCAAATTTAGTAGCTTTGCTCAACCAGCAAACTGATCGAATTTTGGGGCAAAATTTAGTCGGCACCCAAGCTAATTCTAAAGTTCAAAATTTTCAAAATTCTATTCGCATAGGCTTGATTAAACAATTGGTTGATACTGCTAACCAAGTTGAAGTCTTAGAAGCTCGCCTTCAGGCAATCACTCAAACTAAAAACAATTTAAACAGGCAAGCAACAGAATTCCCCACCATAGCCCGCCGCTACAACGAACTGCAACAGCAATTAGAAGTAGCCGCCCGCACCCGCGATCAACTTTTAAGCCAGCGGGAAACTCTGCGCGTCCAAGCAGCTCAAAGCCAAGTACCTTGGGAAATAATTTCTGAACCACGGATACCGCGAGATGAGAAGGGCAACCTAATGCCAGTTCCATCGAAAGCTAAAAACAAATTAATGATGGCAGTTGTTGGAGCGCTAGTTTTGGGTCTGGGAGCTGCTATCCTCATTGAAAAGTTCCGCAATATTTTCTACTGTGCTGATGACGTTAAAGATGCGGTTGATGCGCCTTTATTGGGAGCAATTCCTCTGGACAAAAATGCTAGAAAATTGCCGCCTTCTATTGCTAATGCCTATGCTTATATTGAAGGAAAAGAGGGTAATAAGAAAATTGCTGCGGAATTTATAGAAGCTTTTGACTCTCTTTATACTAATATCCGCTTTCTTTCTTCAAATCGAACGATTAGCTCTGTGGCAATTGGTTCGGCTACAGTTGGCGAAGGCAAATCTACCGTTGCTTTAAACTTAGCTCACGTGGCAGCGCTGGCGGGTCAGCGAGTGCTGTTAGTAGACGCTAATTTGCATTCCCCCAGCCTGCACTTGCTGTTGGAACTGCCTAATGTCAAGGGATTGAGCAATTTGCTCGACCATAAAAACGAACCCAATGAAATTATCCAACGATCGCATCTAGCAGATAATCTTTTTGTATTAACTGCCGGTCTCCCGGAGCCTGGTACTGCCAGACGGCTGGCATCATCTCAGATGCAGTATTTAATGGAAGAACTTCAGGCAAAATTTGACTTAGTTATCTACGATACGCCGCCGCTAGTTGACAGTAAAGATACGAATTTTTTAGCGGCGCGCACCGATGGCATACTGATGGTTGTAGCAATTCAGCAGGTTCCCTTTTCTGTAGTCAAAAAAGTTTTCAGTCAATTAGAAAATTTTGGCATACCATGCTTGGGCACAGTTGCGAATCATGCCCCTAAACGCAAGAAGTATCCAGCATCGAGATCATCAGTTGTTGAAGATAAAAATGAATATTTGAATTTGACGCCAGCACCGTCTCGTATTCAAAAACTAGCTCCTAAAAAAGAGTGACACCCAACAAAGATGACCCCCAAAAAAAGGATACAAGCCTCCGATAGTAGTCATGGAACTCCCAAAATCTTAGACTCTTGTTCAATCTCCCAGATTCGTCTGTGGAGTAAATCGAAAATCTAAAATCGTTGGACTGAGCGCGACTTGACGCTCGCGCTCGCCGAACCTCTTAGGCCGAAGTCTAAAATCTAAAATCTAAAATCTAAAATCTAAAATTGACTCAGGGCGGACTAATTTCCATCTGGGTGGGTAGGAAATGTGACGATAAAATTAGTCCAGCCATTGCTGCTTTCAACCTCAATTTTTCCCTGCAACTGTTCCACAAGTTTTTGAACCAAAGCTAAACCCAAACCTGTACCTCCTTGTTTCCAAGGATCGGCGTTGGGAACTCGATAAAATTTCTCAAAAATTCGAGGCAATTCCTCTGTGGAAATCGACGATTGATTGCGGAGTGTAAATTGGATTTCTGAAGCCACAGCACTTGCTTGTCGCGAATTTGTCCTTTGTCCTGCTTGTTCGCCGTCTCCGTTTTTGCACTCAACTTTCAGAGAAATTTCGCCGTCATTAGCCGTATATTTGCAGGCATTGTTGAGGAGTTCGGCTAAAATTCGTCCCAAACTAGCGCGGTTGGAACTGATCGTGGGGAGGTGACGATCGCACTCTACTCGCAAATCCTGGTGGCGGTCGTGGGCCCGGGTGTAAAACGGGTCGATAATAGTAGGCAGCCAGACTTCTAAGTTTACTGGTTCGAGGTCGATCGGACAAGTTGCGGCTTCGAGCCGCTGCAAATCTAGCAAAGCATTAATCAAATCTGTTTCTCTAGTACATTCTGTTTCTAAAATTTCTAGATAAATCTGGCGCCGATCTAGCGTGGGAGAAATTCTCAGCATATGAATAGCCATTTTTATATTAGCTAAAGGCGTCCGCAGTTCGTGAGAAACGGTGCTGAGGAATTCATCTTTGAGGACGTTTAAATGCTGGAGTTCGTGAACTTTTTGCTGTAATTCGGCGGTGCGTTCTTGGACTTGGCGTTCGAGGTCGGTATTGAGATTTTGGACTTGCTGATAGAGTTGGGCTTGCTGAATCGCGATCGCGATTTGAGTTGCCAGTTGCAGCAGCAAATCCACTTCCGAAGGTTGCCACTGACGGGATTGGGAACACTGATGGACACACATCATTCCCCACAAATTGCCGTCTTGCAAAATTGGTACAATCAAATAAGCTTTGATTTGCGCTTGCTGGAACCGCGCATATTTTTCGGCGCTCAAACAGGCTTGGTCGAGGTCTGGAACCGCATAAATTTCCTGTTCGATCACGGAAGCAGATTCTTGCCAAATATTATCCGGCATGATTTCTCCCAATATTGAAGGCCAATTTTCGGCAACGGATTCTGCCACTACAATGCCGTAATTGCTGGACTCTAAATGCAGGATTGCTACTCGGTCAGCTTGCAAAACTTGGCGGACTTCATCGACGCTGGCGTGGAGAATTTCTTCGAGGTTTAAGGATTGATGAATCCGCAAGGAAATGTGAGTTAACAGCCGATCGCGCTGCAATTGTTCGTGGAGTTTTGCAGTCCGTTCCCGCACCTGCTGTTCCAGTTTGGCGTTGCGGCTTTGCAACAGTTCCACTTTTTCGGCTTGCAATTGATAAACCGACTGCTGCAACTGTTTGACAACTCGGTACATTTCCGTGGGGTCGAGGACTCTGAGCAAGCTGGTCTGAGTAATAATTCCCAACAGTTCTCCGCGCCCCCCGCACACGACCAACCGCTGCACTTGTTGCTGCTCCATTTCTTTGTGCGCCGTCCATAGGGAATCGGAAGGTTGAAGAAATTGCAGGGGAGTTCTCATGACTTTTTGAGCTGGGGTTTGCTCGAAATTTAGTTCGAGAAACTGTGCCTGCACAAGGTCATATTCGGTAATAATTCCCAGGGGTTGGTGAAAGGAATAGTGAAAAATGGAGGTATAGTCATCTTTGGGCTTCTCCATTGTTAATTCTTTGTTTTTTGTAATCACTACACAACTGACTTGATGCTCTGACATCAGTTCGGTTATGCTCAGCAGTGAGGCGGTGTGGGGCGCTGTAATTGGCGTAGTCATTAATTCTGCTACCCGCCGCAATTTAAGAATGTTTGAAGGCTGCAATACTTGGCGAATTCTTTCCCGTGTCAGCACTCCTACCAAGTGGCGAAATTGATTGACGATCGGCAAATAGCGAATCTTGTGCTGGCGAAATAAGGATAAAGCGGTAAACACGTCTTGGTCATCGGATTCTGTGAGGGATACCGACACCGGGGACATCACTTCGGAAATTGGTATTTTGTGCAGGGCTACTTTGTGCTGGCTGTCTATTTTGCCAGAAGCTATCAGCCTCACTAGGTCGGCGGGTGTTAATATGCCGATTAACAGCCCGCGGCTGGGGTTTTCGGATAAGTTGCCTGTGGTAATAGTCTGCTGGTTCTGCACGACGAACACGCACCGGGCCCGCATCTTTTCCGGCGCCGATGTTTCGGTTATCGCCCCCCGGTCTGAGGGTACAGGTGTTTTGACTAGGGGGCAACTGTTTTGCAACTGACTCATCAGGGCGATCGCCACTGCTAAGGAAGTTTCTGGCCCGGCAGTGAGGGGGTAGCGATCGATCGCTTGTTCTAAGGCTGAGGAGTAAAAGGGCGGGTGGTAGAACGGCATAGTTGATCAGGTTGTCAGAGGGCGGCTAACTATCGGGCAAAGCCTTGGGGAACGGCAGAAACACCTCGCCTGTGCTTGGGATTTAAATAATAAACTTTCTCTTTGATTATTTCCACGCAATCTGAACTTTAGATTAATCGTCTCACTAATCCGCAATCTTACTCATCTCAAATACGCAGGGCGGTTTTTACTGCCTGCTTTTCCCCTGAGACTCCCCTATAATCAAAATAACCCGAATGTAAAGTTTTACTACAAGATTTATCCATAATGACAACTTTAAGCTTAGAGCAAATTGCAGCCAAGTTAGAAAGCGAAAATTCCGCCGATCGAATGGTGGCTTTGGCCAACTTGCGGAATGTGCCTGCTGCAGAGGCGGTGCCTTTGATTAAAAAGGTGTTGAACGACGAAAGTTTGCAGGTGCGATCGATGGCTGTGTTTGCTCTCGGGGTAAAACCGACAGCAGAGTGCTATCCCATTCTAGTCAAATTGCTAGAAACAGACCCGGATTACGGCATTCGTGCTGACGCTGCGGGTGCTTTGGGCTATCTGGAAGATATCAGAGCTTTTGATTCTTTGGTGCGGGCTTTTTACGAAGATACTGAATGGCTGGTGCGCTTCAGTGCTGCTGTTTCTCTGGGAAATCTCAAAGATCCCCGGGCCCGCGATGTGCTGCTAAAAGCTCTCGACAGCGAGCAAGTGGTGATCCAGCAGGCGGCAATTTCGGCTTTGGGGGAAATTAAGGAAATTGGGGCGATCGATCGCATCCTCAATTTTGCTCAGTCGGAAGATTGGCTGATTCGCCAGAGGCTGGCTGAAGCTTTGGGCAATTTGCCGAGTGTTAAGAGCGTTTCGGCTTTAAAATACTTAGAAAAAGACAGCAATTCTCAAGTATCTCAAGCGGCAACTATTTCTCTCGATCGCCTGTCACAAGCAGAAGGATAACAGATACCGATATTTTTGTTGTAAGTGTTTCATTTCCGCGCTCTTAAGGCGGGGATGAAACACCGATCGCCTAATTTATTCAGCCCTCTGCTAGGTCAACCGATTTCTCCGTTCTGGAGGTGACAAAACGGGAATCGGCGACCCTGCGAATCCATTCACATCCCGAGTAACGATCGCCTCTAACTCTAACTCGATCGCACACGCTATCTGCACCGCATCTTCAAAATCCGGAAATCTCAGCGCGATCGCTTGCTCCAGAACCTCTCGATCCACCCCACAAATTTCCATCAATGCCAACAGTCGAGTTACCGCTGCAATCGCAGCTTCAGAACTCTTGGTTTGTCGTCCAACCAAATAATGCACATCCGTAACCGTTTTCGCCGACATAAACCCTTCAACTTGCCCCGATTCAACGGCATTCAGTAAAAAAGCAGCATCCGCTACAAAAGGTTCGCGGGCCAGCATTGCATCCAGTAAAACATTGGTATCAAATAAAACTTTCATCACAGATACTTTTGGACTAACCGCTCATCCAACATTGCCTTTACTTCTGCATCTGTAGGTGGTGGCGCGTCCGTTTTCGCAATGCCAATTAAACTCGCGGCTAAACCCTTCGGTTTCACCTTCGATCGGGGTTTCGGTTGGAGCGATCGCATCAAAGCATTAATTAACTGCCATCGCTCCTCGGCAGACAACCTCAGTGCTCGGTCTTGAAGTTCGCGTAACGTCATAGTAATTATCTTTGACAGAAAGCATTGGACAAGCAGGCAAGTATATAAATACCCCAGCTTCAAAATTTTAGCGCCTCAAGTGATATAATCTTAGCTTCTTAAAAACACTTAATTTTTCACAACGGGCAGTATCTGGAAATTTTTCAAATTAGAAGGAATTGCGATCAAGATTGACACCAGCGAATATTTTATTAATAATGTTGGTAAAATTCTCGGTATCTTAATAAATTTTATAGAGTTTTGAGTGAAACCAGAAGGTATTATTTAACCAGCAAGGGCTAATCGCAAGTTAAAATAGTTGTTGATCTCGTTTAACCAAAGCCAGCCATGAATCAAGCGCCCAATCCCTTTAACTCAAATCCCTCCAATCCGCTAGACCCCTTGGAGCAAGAAGTTGACGATCAAGGTGAAGCATTGCCGAGACAGTACCACCCGGCAACTAAAAAAACTCTGCAAAAAGTCTTTATCATTCTGGTAGTTGTCGGGGCAATTATTGGGGGAATTTTATCGATAGGGGTGATTTCGCTGATGCAAAAAGCCGGACTCACTGATGTGCCGGCCCGGGTACAGACTCCCAAGTGAATCGGTGGGTTGAGTGTACCGGAAGCGATCGCCGAGCCTTAATTAGAGTATCGTTCAATATCGTGCCCATCTGGCGCGAAATTAAGATGCGATCGCTCGCCTTCCAAAGAAATCTTAATATTTTCATTATTTTATTTGAGGCAACTGTGTCTATACAATCAAATTCGGTGCTGTAGGGGCACCGACCAAAAACTGTTTTAAATAAACCACACTTATTCTGAGTAAGATAATGTTACTTGTTGCCCTATT
Organism: Microcoleus sp. D3_18_C4; assembly: GCF_036702355.1. Taxonomy (NCBI): domain Bacteria; kingdom Bacillati; phylum Cyanobacteriota; class Cyanophyceae; order Oscillatoriales; family Microcoleaceae; genus Microcoleus; species Microcoleus sp. D3_18_C4. Next base: position 20,209 of record NZ_JAUBTF010000045.1, on the reverse strand, counting down.
TATCGCCACGTTTTTTTTAGCATATTGCAATGGTGCTAATGATAATTTTAAAGGTGTTGCGACACTGTTTGGCAGTCAGACGACGAACTATAAAACAGCAATTGGTTGGGCAACAATCACAACTTTTGCAGGTTCAGTATTTTCTATTTTTCTAGCAGAAACTCTGGTAAAAAGCTTTTCGGGAAAAGGGCTAGTTCCCGACGATATCGCCAATGGCTCAGATTTTCATTTGGCAGTCGCGATCGCTGCGGGTTTAACCGTTATTCTTGCTACCTTAACTGGATTCCCTATTTCCACAACTCACGGTCTTACAGGTGCTCTTGTTGGTGCAGGTTTAGTAGCAATTGGTAATCAAGTTAATTTTACTGCCTTGCAGAAAAATTTTCTACTGCCTTTGTTGCTGAGTCCCATGATTGCGATTCTATTAGGAGCTTTAATTTATGGACTGTCTCGCTACCTGCGAGTTTATTTAGGAATCCAGAAAGAATGGTGTATTTGCGCTGGTCAAACTCAACAAATTATTCCCATTCCCCAGCCCGATGCAACTAACATACTCAAGTGCATCACAACCGCTGATGTCGCGGTAGATTCTCTAGATAAATGCACGCAAAGATATCTGGGAAATTTCTTACAAATCCCCAGCCAAAAGTTAGTGGATGCTTGCCATTTTATGAGTGCCGGAATAGTCAGTTTTGCCAGAGGATTGAACGATACGCCGAAAATTGTTTCGCTCATGTTAGTCGGTCAATTAATCTCTGTTCAGTGGGGAAGTTTAGCAGTAGCTTTGGGAATGGCGATCGGCGGTTTATTGAATGCTAAAAAAGTGGCAGAAACAATGAGCAAAAAGCTGACAGCAATGAATACCGGTCAAGGGTTGGTGGCCAACTTAGTGACGGGATTTTTAGTTATTGCTGCCAGTCGCTATGGGCTCCCAGTTTCTACTACCCATGTTTCGGTAGGTTCAATCTTTGGTGTCGGATTGATTTCAAAAAAAGCTAATGTGGGCGTTTTCTATCAGATTCTACTATCATGGATTTTGACCTTGCCAATTGCTGCGGCAATCAGCGGCTGTGCTTACTGGGTGTTGCATCGGTAAGAGAATTAATGGTTAGTCCTAGAAGATAAAGATTTCGGAGTTGATTTGGAATGGCTATCACAGGATAACCTTATGGAATCTAACGGTAAAAACAAGAAATCGCGCCGGGAGTTTTTGAATACAATTTTAAGGGTAATTTATGGTTAAAAATTATACGATCGCGCCACCTGTTGCAGATAAATTGACTGCTGCTGGCTTTCACGCTCTTTCTGACCCCCTGCGGCTTCAGATTTTGGAGTTGCTGCGGGAACAGGAGTTGTGCGTGTGCGATTTGTGCGATCGCCTGTCTGTCCCCCAGCCTAAACTCTCTTTTCACCTCAAAGCCTTGAAGGATGCAGCTTTAGTCCGCAGCCGCCAAGAAGGTCGCTGGATTTACTACAGCCTCAATTTAGCTCAGTTTATCGCCCTCGAACAGTACCTCGCGGAATACCGCCGCTTCAGCCAGATCCTGCCGGCCCGCCCTTGTTCTGACGCAGATTAACCCATCAATATTTCTTAATGTGTTTATGGGCTATTTGTCTTCCCTCATACTTGACATATCAAATTTTATTGATATGATTCCAGTGTACCCCTTAGTTATGGCATTGGGTGAGGTCAATGAACCGAGCAGAAAAGCCCAAGGTTTCCGCACTAAGTATAATTGCTTTGACCATAGGTGCGATCGGGCTTCTCAACTCCTGCGGACAAGTCCAGTCGCCAGAATCGCAAAGCATTAAAATAGACGGTTCCAGCACTGTGTATCCAATTACGGATGCGATCGCGAAAGAATATCAAAATACCAATCCCAAAAAAGCATCAATTACTGTTGAATTCTCCGGTACAGGTGGAGGATTTAGAAAGTTTTGTGCTGGCGAAACTGACATCAGCAACGCCTCGCGACCCATCAACCCAGGGGAAATGGAAGCCTGCAACAAAGCTGGCATCCGCTACTACGAATTACCTGTCGCATTCGACGCTCTCACAGTAGTAGTCAATCCCAAAAATAGCTGGGCAAAAGACATTACTGTAGCCGAACTAAAAAAACTTTGGGAACCCGCCGCCCAAGGAAAAATTACCCGCTGGAATCAGATCAGACCCAGTTGGCCAAACCAACCCATCACCCTCTATGGTGCAGGTCAAGATTCCGGTACATTTGACTACTTCACAGAAGCAACAGTAGGTACTGCGAAAGCTAGTCGTACCGACTACACAGACAGTGAAGATGATAATGTTTTAGTCCAGGGAGTTATCAAAGATCCAAATGCCTTGGGTTACTTTGGCTTAAGCTATTACGAAGTCAATCAAAATCAATTAAAAGCATTAGGAATAGACAATGGTAAAGGGCCAGTTATACCCAGCATCGAAACTGTAGAAAAAGCTCAATATCAACCCCTCGCTCGACCTCTTTTTATCTACGTCAGTTACACCGCTGTCCAAAATAAACCAGAGGTGGGCGAATTTGTGCAATTCTACATGAAAAAAGCACCAACTTTAGTCCAGTCGATCGGTTACATTCCACTACCAAGCGAAGGCTATCAACTGATTTACAAGAATTTCTACAATGGCAAAGTTGGGACTTTTTTCGATGGTCAAGCTAGGTTTGACTTAACCATTGGAGAGTTATTACGAAAAGAGGCTAAATTTTGATTTTTTCTCATAAATTTTCACTTACCAGTTAACTAAAATGAACCATCCTCAAGCAACTAACTCACCTGTCCAAGCAGGAAGCAAGCTCAGTTTTTTTGAAAGATACCTCACCCTTTGGGTATTTCTTTGCATTTTAGGCGGTATTATTCTCGGTAGACTATTCCCCAGCGTCGCCGTCACCCTTGATGCTCTCAGCTTTTATCAGGTGTCAATTCCTATTGCCATTTGTCTATTTTTTATGATGTATCCCATCATGGTAAAAATTGACTTTACCCAGGCGGCTAATGCAGCGCGAACGCCCAAGCCCGTGATTTTAACATTAGTCGTCAACTGGCTCATCAAACCATTTACAATGGTAGCATTTTCTCAGTTTTTCTTAGGTTGGCTATTTCGCCCCCTCATTACCGGCACAGAAATAATTCGTGGCAGTGAAGTCTCCATCGCTAGTTCCTACATTGCGGGTACAATATTATTAGGAATTGCCCCCTGTACGGCGATGGTTTTAATGTGGGGATATCTCTCCTACGGCAATCAAGGACATACCCTCGTTATGGTTGCCGTTAATTCCCTAGCAATGCTGTTTTTATATGCACCATTAGGCAGATGGCTGTTAGCAGCAAATGATTTAGTTGTTCCTTGGCAGACAATAGTATTGTCTGTATTCATATATGTCGGTTTGCCCTTAGCTGCCGGAATGTATAGCCGTTTCTGGATTTTTAAACATAAAGGGCGAGAATGGTTTGAACGAGAGTTTATGCAATATTTGAGTCCAGTTGCTACCGCTGCCCTTTTGATTACGCTAATTCTTTTGTTTGCCTTCAAAGGAGAGTTGATTGTTAACAATCCTTTGCACATTCTTTTAATTGCTGTGCCTCTGTTTATCCAGACCAACTTCATTTTCCTGATTTCTTATGTAGCAGCTTTAAAACTCAACCTGTGCTACGAAGATTCAGCACCGGCCGCCCTGATTGGTGCCAGCAATCATTTTGAGGTAGCGATTGCTACGGCTGTCATGCTGTTTGGCTTAAACTCAGGTGCAGCCTTGGCTACAGTTGTCGGTGTTTTAATTGAGGTTCCAGTGATGTTAATGTTGGTAGAATTCTGTAAGCGAACAGCATTTTGGTTTCCCCGAAAACCCGAAACTGCCTCGCTGCGAGACCCTCGTTGTCTTCCCCATTCCAATTGCTAGAATCTCATGAACAAATTTACTCATAAACCCCGAATTCTCTTTTTATACGGCTCTTTAAGAGAGCGTTCTTACAGCCGCTTGTTGGCGGAAGAATCTGCTAGAGTGATCGAGGATTTCGGTGCCGAAGTTAGGTTTTTTAATCCTCTAGAATTGCCGATTTATGGTAGCGTTCCCGATACGCATCTGAAGGTTCAGGAATTGCGGGAATTGAGCCTGTGGTCGGAGGGTCAAGTGTGGTCGAGTCCTGAAATGCACGGCAATATTACCGGCATTATGAAAAACCAAATTGACTGGATTCCTTTAAGTATTGGGGCCGTGAGACCGACTCAAGGTCGAACTTTGGCGGTGATGCAGGTTAGCGGCGGTTCGCAATCTTTTAATGCTGTGAATACTTTGAGGATTTTAGGCCGCTGGATGCGGATGTTTACGATTCCGAATCAGTCTTCGGTTGCTAAGGCTTATCAGGAGTTTCATGATGATGGGACGATGAAGGATTCGCCTTATCGCGATCGCGCGATCGACGTGATGGAGGAACTGTACAAGTTTACCCTGCTGTTGCGGGAGCAAGCCGACTATTTGACCGATCGCTACAGCGAACGCAAGGAACAAGCAGCTAAAGAGGCGATCGCCCTAGCAAATCGCGCCCTTGAACTACCGGGCGCTTAGAAACCACCGGAACCCCGACAACAAGCCATAACCAACAACTAACAACCAACAACCAATAAAAACCATGAAAAAAGTAATGTTTGTTTGCAAAAGAAACTCCTGCCGATCGCAAATGGCAGAAGGATTCGCTAAAACCATCGGAGCCGGCAAGATTGGAGTCACCAGTTCCGGGTTAGAATCAAGCAGAGTTCATCCGACAGCAATTCAAGTCATGTCAGAAATCGGCATTGACATCACAGATCAAACATCCAACCCATTAAACGAATTCAATGCAGAAGACTACGATGCAGTAATTTCTCTCTGTGGCTGCGGCGTGAATTTACCCGAAGCGTGGGTATTGCGAGAAGTGTTTGAAGATTGGCAACTCGACGATCCCGACGGACAACCCATCGAAACTTTTCACCGCGTTCGAGATGAAATTAAAGCACGAGTTGAAACATTAGTGGACTCTCTAAAGTAAGATTAATATAGCAATCCTAAATCATTTGTGAATTTCTTACTCCCTCCCCTTGCTAAGGGAAGGGTTGGGGTGGGGTAAAAAATTTACGACTCATTTAAAATTGCTATAGTCCTACAGGCACGGGTGCCCAGAAACCGGGTTTTTTGCCCAGAAGACGCCATGCAACCCGCAAAAAAAGCAAAAAACCCGGTTTATTTGGTTTTGATGCGTCCAGAACTATTAGAATTAGTGCTAAATTATCAGAGGCGTTCCGTCAGAACGCCTCTACATTCGTTGCGAGCACAGACCAAAAGGTTAGCACATGATTCAGACAGCAGTCACGCCTTTCAAAAACAAAATTCACTCAGCTTTAACTAAAAAGCAGATTACAGTTTTACAAATTAATCTCGGCAAACGCTGCAACCTCGCTTGCACTCACTGCCACGTAGAAGCTAGCCCGACACGAACAGAAGAACTTTCTCCGGAAATTTGCGACCAATTAATTGAAATCATTCGCCGCTTTCCTCAAATTCAAACTGTTGACCTCACCGGCGGTGCTCCCGAAATGCTTTACGGTTTTAAACCGCTAGCGGAAGCTGCCAGGGCGGCAGATAAAGAGGTAATTGTTCGTTCTAATTTGACGATTTACTTTGAAAAAGGTTTTGAAGATATTCCCGAATATTGCGCGCAGCACCAACTCAGAATTGTGGCGTCGCTTCCCTGCTACCAAGCTGACAATGTGGAAAAAATGCGCGGCAGCGGTGTTTTTGACAGTTCGATTCGGGCGCTGCAAAAGCTAAATGAGTTGGGATACGCAAAAAAACCAAATTTAATTCTGGATTTGGTGTACAATCCACAAGTGCCGGCAACAGACAAGTTTTCGCTAACACCGGAACAAGGAAAGTTAGAGCAAGATTACAAGGTTTATTTAGCCGAACATTTTGGTATTTGTTTTAATCAATTGTTCGCGATTACTAATTTGCCGGTGGGACGGACTAAGTTTCATTTGGAACATAAGAAACTTCACAAGCCTTATCTGGGGTTTTTGGAGGATAATTTTAATCCCGGTACTCTGGAACATTTAATGTGCCGCAACGAATTGTCGATCGACTATTTGGGCAATGTCTACGACTGCGATTTTAACCAAATGGAAAATCTGCCGGCGAAAACTGGCAGCGGGGAAAAGATAACTGTTGCTAAATTGCTCGAATCTGGCAGTTTAGATGTGATTCAAGAGGTGCAAACTGCTGCTTATTGTTACGGCTGTACGGCAGGTTGCGGTTCTAGCTGCGGCGGTACTTTGATTTGAGAAGGAAGAAGGAAGTTCGGCAACGGATTCGCTCGACGGATGTAACGGATGTAACGGATGTAACGGATGTCAGTCCGATGTCCGTCGGAAGAAGGAAGAAGGAAGAAGGAAGAAGGAAGAAGGAAGAAACTATATTCTTGGGCCCGATTCCCGATTCCCGATTCCCCATGCTTTTGGGTCCCATGCCCCATGCCCATATTATTGAGAGTGGAGAGTTTAGGTAATGAATGATTCGCGATCACCAGATGAAAATCCGCCGCCATCAAATAGGTGGAAGCTGATTTTAGGGATTGGTTTAGCTGTGGCTTTGATTGCAGCGACCCAGTTTTTCAACTTTCAAGGAATTCTGAAAAATGCGCTGGAGTCGATCGCGAGTCTCGGCCCTTGGGGCCCGGCAGCTTTTATTCTAATTTACATTGTCGCAACGGTTCTATTTATCCCCGGTTCTTTGCTGACTCTCGGTTCTGGGGTTTTGTTCGGAGTCGTTGGCGGTTCGGTTTGCGTTTCCATCGGCTCGGTTTTAGGTGCAACTTGCGCTTTTTTGGTAGGGCGATATTTAACTCGCGACTGGGTTTCCAAACAGATAGAGGGCAATCAAAAATTTAAGGCTATCGACTCCGCAGTTGCTTCTGAAGGATGGAAAATTGTGCTGCTGACGCGACTTTCTCCCATTTTTCCGTTTAATTTACTTAACTATGCTTTTGGAGTCACGCAGGTATCTTTAAAAGACTATTTTTTGGCATCTTGGATCGGCATGATTCCGGGAACTGTCATGTATGTTTATATCGGTTCCCTGGCCGGGAGTTTGGCTGCACTCGGATCTAGCGGGCGATCGCGCACTGCTGCTGAGTGGACTCTTTACGGCATTGGTTTGCTAGCAACGATCGCCCTCACCGTTTATGCAACCCGCTTGGCCAAAAAAGCTTTAGACGAAAAAATTTCCCCTTGAAACCCCAGCACAAATTAGTAAAATTGTCAAGAGAGTTTTGCTCATACATTATAATACATTGGTAATCTAAAAAACTCCGTATTTTCTCTGTGTTATTTACAATTATTTTGTTATACAAACGAGATAGATATTAAAGATATCGTAAAGCACAAACCTCAAATAGGTAAATCGAAGGTCGAAATATAAAATTGATGCCAAAATAGAAGGCGAGTGCCCAACCATAAGAAAAATTGTTTGCAATCCGGAATGTAAGTCATATTATTTTAAATTTTAGATTTTAGATTTTAGATTGCGAATGACTGATGACTACGAGGGTTTGAATCTTGGCTACAGTTGCATTCTTTTCTTAAACTGTCTCACTACTTGCCTGATATTAAGTCTGCCGAATGACGAAGACCGTTTGATGAAGTTGACTCTGAGGGAACATTTGATGATGCAAAACCCAGCAAATCAAGCCGGATCTGTGTCTGCGCCGCCGCCACAAACAAAAAAGCTGCGCCGCTTTTGGCAAAACATCAGCAATTCGACTCAATCGCGGTGGCAGCAAGCGCACAGTCTTTGGCAACACAGACGGCAGCGCCGCCATTTGCTGACCCTGCTAATTCTGGCCACCACCGCTTTAACCATTAGCACAACTGCTTGCATCAGCTATTTTTTTGTACGCGGACTAATCCTTGACAATTTAAAGCAAATAGCACTATTAAAACTAGAAAAAGGCACCGATGAAATCGACCGTTGGCTAAGCAGCCGCAAAGCAGAAATAGAAACCATTGCTTACGATCCTACGGTTGGCACTCTCAATTGGCAATTAGTCGAACCCCGGTTGCAAGGAGAAATATACAGATTAAAAGAGTATTTCATCCTGTCATTAACTCAATCGGACGGCTCATTTATCAACACTTTAGGCAACCGCGCGAACAGTAAAGACCGCCAACACTTTCAAAAAGCAATGGCCGGACAGCTCAACGTTTCCGACCCGCTGATAGGCCGCAGTACAAAAGTTTCTACGATTATTATTTCAGCTCCTATTTGGGCCTTGCCCCCCGCTCCAAATCAAGTAATGGGAGTCCTTTCGGGCAGCATTAAATTAGACCGAGTAACATCTGTCGCTAACAGCTTGCTGTACGGTTCCGACAGTTATGCTTTTGCGCTCAATTCACAAGGAGTGCCAATTGTTCATCCCAACAATAACTTAATCGGAAATATCGACCGGGAGGCCCCAAGCTTTTTACAGTCAAAAGACCCCGCACTCTCCACAATTGCGCGGCAGATGATCGACCGCCAGACGAACATCGAACTGGTAAAAATAGATAACAAATGGGTGTATGTGGCCTATGCTCCCCTCAAGGAAGTTAACTGGTCTATGGCTTTAGTAATTCCCCGCGAAAATATTGAATCCAAACTGCAAGCATTAAATTTGCTGACATCCGTAGTCGCCGGACTGCTCATCCCGGCAATGCTAGCAGCAATTTGGCTAATTTACTCCTCCGAAAATAATCGCGCTCAAGCGGAGCGAGAAGCCATGCTCAACCGGATTGCCGGACGCATTCGCGCTTCCCTGGAATTAGACAAAATTGTGCAAAGTACAGTCGAAGAAATAGTAAGTTTGCTGCACCTAGAACGGGCGGCTTTTGGATGGTACAAACCCCAAGAAAAAACTTTACAAATTCTGTGGGAATGTTGTCCATCTGATTCTCCGACACAAGCCATAAAGTTTGAGTCTTACTTTCTCGAAAATGTGTTAGTACGGAATGGTCAAGGCGAACCAATTATTCTTTCGAGCGACACTTGGGCGAAGGGTGTAACTCAACCGCCGGAACTTAAAGCTAATAGCTATTTAGCCGTACCTGTTCAGACTCAGAACCAGCCGCAGGGTTATTTAATTTGTAGCCATGTTACTCATTGGCTTTGGAGCCGGGAGGAAATCCAACTGTTAAAAGCTGTAGCAGACCAATTGGCGATCGCAATTACTCAAGCTCACCTTTACAGTCAAACCCAAGACCAAGTAAAACTGCTTAATAGTGCCTTAAATGAACTGAAAAAAACTCAAACTCATTTAGTGCAGAGCGAAAAAATGTCATCCCTCGGTCAAATGGTGGCTGGAATAGCGCACGAAATCAACAACCCCGTTAACTTCATTTCGGCTAATTTGCCTCACACCAGCAAATATACTAAAGATTTATTAGAGTTGGTGAGTTTATACAAAGAAGCCTTCCCAGAGGTTCCCCAGGAAATCGCAGATTTTACCGAAGAAATCGAGTTAGAATTTATCGAGGAGGATTTGCCGCATATATTGGATTCTATGAAAATAGGAACCGAACGCATTCGCAGCATAGTTCTTTCTTTGCGAAACTTTTCTCGCCTTGATGAATCTGACAAAAAGCAGGCGGACATTCACGAAGGTATAGAAAATACCTTGCTGCTGCTCTCCAACCGCATAAAAAATAGAATTTATATAGTTAAGAAATACGGAAAAGTGCCTTCAGTCGAATGCTATCCGTCTCAGCTCAATCAGGTGTTTATGAACTTGCTGAACAATGCGATCGATGCTTTGAACGAGATGGATCGCCTAGATAAAATTATTACTATTTCCACGGGGGTAGTTCGCGAACATGGGGCTAAATTTCTGAAAGTGGCGATCGCCGACAACGGCCCCGGCATTCCCGACAGCGTTAAAGATCAAATTTTTAACCCATTTTTTACGACTAAAGAGGTGGGCAAAGGCACTGGTTTGGGATTAGCAATTAGCTACAAAATTGTAGTGGATGGACACGGCGGCAGCATCACAATTTCTCAACCTCCGGGCGGTGGCACGGAATTTTTGGTCAAAATTCCTATTAGTAACGGGAAGTAAGACGATTTGAGATTTGAGATTTGAGATTTGAGATTGGGGAAGGACTGATGAAATAAGAGTTTAGAGCTTGTATATAGTGGCATTTATTTGGGAAACTTCTCTAAGAAGGAAGTGGGAAAGGAAGCCCAGGGATTTTGTAACGGAGGTAACGGATACAGGGAAAAGAGAAGAGGGGCTCAACAATTTTAATTAATGCTAAATTTACGGCCTTTGGCTAAAATTAGAAGAGTTTTTGTTAAAGGTGTTTTATGGCTGTTGGCAAGGATACAATTTTCGAGCGCTTTTTGTCGCCCCTGATTCGACTGGCGATCGACGAAGAAGCACTGAAACGACTCTACGAAGGTATTGACTGGGAAACAGCGGGCGATCGCTACCGACAACCAAACCTAGTTTATCCCGAATATTACAGCAGCCAAAACTTTCACGGCATTAAACGCGGCTACCTCAACCCCAGTGCCGCCGTTTCCTACGATCCAATCACGCAATATGTTTTGCCTCCCCACGAAACAGTCGTCAGACAAGGCTTAATTGACGCTGTGCGGGTGAAACCGCGCCGAATTATCGATTTGGGATGTGGCACGGGTTCGACAACGCTCATGCTCAAGCAGGCTTTTCCAGAAGCGGAAGTTGTCGGGCTGGACTTGTCGCCTTATATGCTGGTAGTTGCCGAAATGAAAGCGCAAAAAGCAGGCTTAAATATCCAGTGGTTGCACGGAAATGCCGAAAGCGTTGCCTTTGCCGATGCCAGCTTCGATTTAGTCGCAGCTTCCTTGCTGTTTCATGAGACGCCACCTGCTGTATCGCGGGCAATTTTGCGAGAAAGCTTCCGACTGCTGAAGGTTGGGGGACAATTGGCAATTTTGGACGGAAACCAAAAAACTTTGCGGCAAACAGAGTGGCTGACTGATATCTTTGAGGAGCCTTATATTAAGTCTTACGCGGCTGGCAGCCTCGATGCTTGGGCGGGGGCGGCTGGATTCGCGGCGGTGCAAACTCACGAACACTGGTGGGTGAATCAGGTGACGCAGGGCGTGAAACCTTTGCCTGGGGAAGATTTGGAACAGGCAAATGTGGCGAGGGGGTGGAATTGGGGCGATCGAACTCCTGATTTTGATGGCGATTTACCGGGCATTCCAGCTCCTGCTTGATGTATTGTTGAGGTGTATTTTTCGCCCTTTGGGGGCGGGTTTCATAGATGGTTAGTTTTAGGTTGAGATGGTTGGTAAAACCCGCCCCTACTAACTTACTAATGACTGATGATTAATAACTAATGATTGATGACTAATGACTAATGACTAATGACTCTAAAAGCAGTTTTATTTGATTTTAATGGCGTGATTGTTAATGACGAGCCGATTCACGAGAAAATAATCGAACAATTGATGCTCGATGAAAATCTCCAGCTCAAACGTGGGGAGTTTCGAGAAATTTGTTTGGGAAGGAGCGATCGCGCTTGCATTACCGAACTGCTCAAGCGCCGAGGACGATATCTAACAGAAACATATCTCGATCGACTGCTGCAGGGCAAGGCAGAAGCTTACAAAGCTCAAATAGATACTTTGGAGAAACTGCCGATTTATCCCGGTTTGGCAGAATTTATTGATAAAATTCGGGTTGCCGGACTGAAAATGGCCGTTGTTAGCGGGGCAATGCGATCGGATATAGAATTGGTGTTAGATCGGGCCGGTTTGGCAGCAAACTTTGAGTTAATTGTCGCAGGCGATGACTTGACGGCGAGCAAACCAGCACCGGATTGCTATTTATTGGCTGTGGAACTTCTCAACCAGAAATATCCCGACTTTAACCTGCAACCGATCGAGTGTTTGGCGATAGAAGATACTTTTGCGGGGATTGAAGCGGCGAAAAAAGCGGGGATTCAGGTTGCGGGTGTGACTCACACTTACCCGTTTCACATGATCCAGCGCCAAGCTAATTGGACGGTGGACTATTTTGCTGATTTAGAGTTGGATAGAGTGGCGGCACTTTGCTCGATCGCCCCCACTGAGCCGGCCGCGGAAAACGCTTGACCTTTTTAGCAGTTACGTGCTAGTGTAAGTGACGGTCTGCGAACGTGAGAGCCAGCAAGACCTGTAAGCCTTTTAGATTCGGCAATCCGGCATCTAAAATGCTAAATTAAAACTCAATCAGGGGAATTAGCTCAGTTGGTAGAGCGCTGCGATCGCACCGCAGAGGCCAGCGGTTCGAGTCCGCTATTCTCCATAAATCAGGGGCATTTCTACAGGTGACGATCGTACTTAAAGCGAAGTGCGATCGTCACCTGCTTTGATACTCGCTTATGAGTGTGCGATCGACCCGTTTGCTGCCTAAGTTTTAGCATCAATAACTTGTCGAGAGCGAGAAACCCGCTTTCTATTTTGTGCGATCGACCCGTTTGCTGCCTAAGTGGTACCATCAATAAGATAATTTATGTAAAGAAACCTGGTTTCTAATTACACACTAATTGCTGAAAAGACGTATTTTGGTGTCTAAACCTGGTTTCCCAAAAAAATCCGGTAAGCCCGTGATCCCAACCCTGATGTCATCAGTCAATCTAAAATCTAACAAGGTATCAGCCCGGTTTCTGCCGCAGTTGCCCTCAATCCCCATAAAACATTCATTTTGTCAAAAACAATAAGTTTTGTAGCTAAAAATACAACAGTCTGCTGAAGCTAGTCTTAATATCAAGTCGCTATGTGTTATTATTCTCAATCATCTGACTCATCTATTCAAGAGTAACAAGAAAAAATGACAAAGCGATTCGATCGGCGGAAATTTCTTTTATACGGTTCTGCTACCCTAACATCAAGTTTATTTCTAAAAGCTTGTAGAACTCCCACTCCAACAGCAACTCCCGCAGCTTCTCCCACATCAACAGGAACTACACCAGCAGCAGCCGGGGGCGGAAACACGATCAAAGTAGGAATTTTGCATTCCTTGAGCGGCACGATGTCAATCAGCGAAAAAAGCGTTGTCGATGCCGAACAATTAGCGATCGAAGAAATTAATAAAGCTGGGGGCGTCCTCGGAAAACAAATCGAAGCAGTAATAGAAGATGGCAACTCAGACTGGCCAACTTTTGCCGAAAAAGCCAAAAAATTGATCGACCAAGATAAAGTTGTCACCGTCTTCGGATGCTGGACTTCCGCTAGCCGCAAAGCAGTATTGCCAGTATTTGAAGAAAAAAATCATATGCTCTGGTACCCCGTACAATACGAGGGTCAAGAGTGTTCCAAAAATATCTTTTATACCGGGGCGGCGCCGAACCAGCAAATCGAACCAGCAGTAGACTGGCTGCTAGAAAATAAAGGTAAAAAATTCTTCTTGGTCGGGTCGGACTACGTTTTTCCCCGCACGGCAAATACCATTATCAAGGCACAGCTAGCAGCCAAAGGCGGCGAATTAGTTGGGGAAGATTACATTCCTTTGGGCGGGACAGAAGTCACGCCAATTATTACTAAAATTAAGGCAGCTTTGCCAGACGGCGGCGTCATTTTCAATTCCCTCAACGGCGACAGTAACGTAGCATTTTTCAAACAGTTGCAGGGTGCCGGTTTGGGCCCGGACAAATATCCGTCAATGTCTGTCAGTATTGCAGAAGAAGAAGTAAAGGCGATCGGCGTAGAATATCTTAAAGGCCATTACGCCGCCTGGAATTACTTCATGACTGTGGAATCTCCGGCCAATACAAAATTTGTGGAAGCTTTCAAGGCCAAATACGGCAAAGATAGAGTGACAAATGACCCGATGGAAGCAGCTTACATCATGGTTTACCTGTGGAAGCAAGCTGTCGAGAAAGCAGGGACAGCCGACGATTTGGAAAAAGTGCGGGCAGCAGCTTTGGGTCAAACCTTTGACGCGCCAGGGGGCACAGTAACGATGGAAGTTAATCATCACCTTTCTAAATTTGTGCGCTTGGGCGAAGTGAGAGAAGACGGTTTGTTTAACATCGCTTTTGCTACACCAGAAGCAGTGAAGCCGGTGCCTTGGAATCAATTTGTCGCTGAAACAAAAGGCTTTGCTTGCGATTGGTCAGACCCCGCAAAAGGTGGAAAATTCAAAGCTTGATAAGTAGGTAATACTAATTTTGTTAACGTTGGCAACCTATCCTCGATTCCCCTAGGGTATGTCTTTAAACCCGGAGATCCCCCCGGCCCCCCTTAATAAGGGGGGAGTAAGAGCATTCTTTCGTCAATCCCTACTCCCTTAATAAGGGGGAACTGGACTCTTCAAAGTCCCCCTTATTAAGGGGGATTTAGGGGGAGCGAGACTTGGCTACAAGCGAAATATACAGAGGGTTGTAGTTCTAAGTTGACACCAATTGGATAAAATCCGCCCCTAATTATCCGCGAACAAAGTTGACTGACTTGATGCAGGAGTAACAAAAGTGGCGATATTAGATGGTTTATTTAACGGCATTAGCATCGGCGCAGTTTTACTAATTGCAGCCTTGGGATTAGCGATTATTTTCGGGCTGATGGGCGTGATTAATATGGCTCATGGCGAGTTGATGATGCTGGGGGCTTATACAACTTTCGTAGTGCAAAATGTCTTCAAAGGTATCGGAGGATTTGCTTTTGAAACCTATATTTTATTTGCAATTCCCCTAGCTTTTTTAGTAGCTGCATTGGTAGGATTAATTCTCGAACGCGGAGTGATTCGCTATCTTTACGGGCGACCGCTAGAAACTCTGCTGGCAACTTGGGGCGTAAGTTTAATTTTGCAGCAGTTTGTCCGCAGCGTTAGTTGGGTGATGGTAATTGGCATTGCGGTGTTTTGTTTGCTGTTTTTTGGCGGTTTGCGGGTGCTGAAATCTCGCCCGGATTTCGATCGCATTCGCAGCCAAATTATTGCCATAATTTTGCCTTTATCTTTGGGTATTTCCTGGGCGGTGAGCGCCTTTTTAGGGCAAACTTACAAACTGGCAGTAACTCAACCTTGGTTTGGCGCTCAAAATGTGGACGTAACTGCACCGCAATGGTTGCGGGGTGGCATACCGCTGGGCAATTTTCAGTTGCCCTACGCCAGAATTTTTATTATTGTGCTGACAGGAATTTGTTTGGCGGGAATTTACCTATTTTTGCAAAAGTCTGTGTGGGGATTGCGGATTAGATCCGTGACACAAAATCGCAGCATGAGTGCGTGTTTGGGAATTCCTACCGAACAAGTAGACGCGCTGACTTTTGCTTTGGGTTCAGGCTTGGCTGGTGTCGCTGGGTGTGCGATTAGTTTGATCGGTTCGGTAGGGTCAAATACCGGACAAAATTATATAGTCGATACCTTTATGGTGGTGGTTGTGGGCGGTGTCGGCAAGATTGTGGGGAGTGTCGTTGCTGCGATGGCGATCGGCACTGCCAATTACCTGATCGGTTCTGGAACATTAGCATTAATGTTCGCTCCTATCAAGCCTTTAGCCGATTTCTTCACATTTTTCGCCACAACTAGCATGGCAAAAGTAATGGTATTCGCCTTAATTATGGCTTTTCTGCAAGTGAAGCCGGGAGGGATTTTCCCGCAAAAAGGGCGGACGGTAGAAAATTAAAAATTACAACTGCGAGTGTAGCGAAAAATGCAGAAAACACATCAAAAACCCTGGCTAAAAGAAGCGATAATTGTCAGCGCGATCGCCCTCACATTCATCTTACTCCTCCCAGGAATACTCCCAGACGTTCGGCTCAATCAATTAGGGCGATTTTTAGCACTAGCAATTGCCGCCCTCGGCATAGACTTAATTTGGGGATACACAGGTTTACTTAGTTTAGGGCATGGGGTGTTTTTTGCGATCGGCGGTTACGCTTTCGCCATGCACCTAAAACTGCAAATTCCCCCAACCGCCAGCAGTCAATTGCCAGAATTTATGAACCTCTACGGCGTTACCGAACTCCCCTGGTTTTGGCAACCATTTTATTCATTTCCTTTTTCAGCATTAGCAGTAGTTCTCATCCCCGCTATCTTGGGCGCACTTTTAGGTTATTTAGTATTCCGCAATCGGATTCGAGGCGTTTACTTTTCAATTCTTACCCAAGCAGCAACCATTGTATTTTTCAACTTCTTTAACGGTCAGCAAAAACTGATTAACGGAACCAACGGACTCACAGACTTTAAAACCTTGTTCGGGGCCACAGTAAATGACCGAGATACTCAATATATTTTCTACATTCTCACCATACTATTTCTAGCAGCAACCTATGCCCTCTGCCGGTGGTTGACCAGCGGGCGTTTCGGCCGGCTGCTAGTAGCCATTCGCGACGACGAAGTGCGGCTGCGTTTCTCAGGTTACAATCCCACAGGATATAAAGTTTTAGTCTTTGCAATTTCCGCCGGTTTAGCCGGAATTGCAGGCGCATTATTTACCGTACAAACCGGAATCATTTCGCCAAAAGCAATGGATATTGCCTTTTCCATTGAAATGGTAATCTGGGTCGCAGTCGGAGGTCGCGCCACATTATCGGGAGCAATATTGGGAACACTGCTAGTCAACTTTGGCAAAAGTTTCTTAAGCGAACAATTCCCCGAAGTGTGGCTATTTTTCCAAGGTGCGCTATTTTTAATAGTAGTAACAGTCCTGCCCGACGGCATAGTCGGATGGCTGCAAGATCAAAGTTTCGACCAAATCCGCAGCTTGTTCAGAAAACCGAAGTACGTATCTACTTACCCCAGCCTGGAACAAGACCCCCAAGTGCAGCTCGAAAAAGAAGAACTTGAACATTGAGTGCCAAAATATCGTGTAATTTATAAGTAGGGGGAAATAAATCAATTTCACCTACAACAGACAAACAAAGCAATCGCAATAGACTTGACAAACGCTGAGTTTATCTCTGTCTGAGGAAACGTAATATATATGTACCTACTTAGATATTCGTAGCAAGTAGCTTCGTTCTTTAACTTGAGGGGCAACATATGGCAGATATTATTGACTACAAAATCTACGGCGACGATTTGCAACTCATCGAGATTGAACTCGACCCCAAAGAAGGCGTCAGGGCTGAAGCTGGAACCATGACATACATGGAAGGCGACATCCAAATGCAAACATCCACAGGCGGCGGCTTATTTCAAGGTTTCAAACGAATGCTGACAGGAGCGGGTTTTTTCATTACCACCTTTGTCAACGCCGGAAATCGCAAGGCCCGCGTCGCTTTTGCCGCCCCCTATCCGGGTAAAGTAATTCCCCTAGATTTAGGCCAACTTGGCGGTAAGTTTTTGTGTCAAAAAGACTCATTCCTCTGTGCGGCCAACGGCATTGAAATTGAGGTAGCATTCACCAAGCGGCTGGGTGCCGGTTTCTTTGGCGGAGAAGGTTTTATTCTGCAAAAATTGCAGGGTGACGGGCTAGCTTTTGTTCATGCGGGAGGAACAATAGTTGAGAAAAATTTGGGAGTTGGCGAAGTGTTGCGAGTAGACACCGGGTGTTTAGTAGCTTTTGCAGCGAGTGTAGATTACGATATTCAGTTTGTTGGCGGGTTTAAAAATGCTTTATTTGGAGGTGAAGGCTTGTTTTTGGCAAAGATGACTGGGCCTGGTAAAGTATATGTGCAAAGTTTGCCACTCTCGAAGTTAGCTGAACGCATTTTAGCAGCCGCTCCACCTCCAATGTCGAGCAGTTCTAGCAGTTTTAGTTTAGAGTAAACTGCCAGCAAAAAGTAGTAAGTATGGTGTCAGCCAAGGGAAAAAATCTCCTTAATAAGGGAGGATATTTGCCTGCGTAACCTACAAGAGGTATGGGTTATTGTTTATTAGTGAGTGAATTGTTAATGATGAATGGAAAAGTATTAGAAATAGAAAACTTGACTGTGAGTTTTGATGGTTTTAAAGCTATCAACGGTTTAAATTTCAGCATGGATGCGGGCGAACTGCGAGTTATTATTGGCCCCAATGGTGCGGGTAAAACAACTTTTCTCGATTCCATTACCGGAAAGGTCCAGCCGACAGAGGGCAGGGTGTTATTTAAGGGACAAAATTTACGGAAGTTGTCGGAAGATAGGATTTCGCGCTTGGGAATTGGTCGCAAGTTTCAGACGCCGCGAGTTTACTTGAATTTAACGCCACGCGAAAATTTGGAATTGTCTTGCAGCCGCCATAAAAATGTTTTTTCGACTTTGTTCAAGCCTGCTTCTGCTGCTGAAAAACGCACGGTTGCGGGTTTGTTAGAAACAATTGGTTTAGTTGCTAAAGCTGATATTTCGGCGGGTTTGCTTTCTCACGGGGAAAAGCAATGGTTGGAAATTGGAATGTTGGTGGCTCAATCTCCTGATTTGTTGTTGGTAGATGAACCTGTGGCTGGTTTGACGGATGAGGAAACGATGTTAACTGGAGAGTTGCTGATTTCGTTGGCCCAAAGTCATTCGGTGTTGGTAATTGAACACGATATGGAGTTTGTGCGGCAAATTGCGCGGCAGGTGACGGTGTTGCATCAGGGTGCGGTTTTGTGTGAGGGGACTATGGATGAGGTGCAAAATGACGATCGGGTAATTGAGGTATATTTGGGCAAACCGGAAGAATAGTCAGTTGTCAGTTGGCAGTTGACATATCATCTTTGGTAAATTAACCGCAAGATTTGTAGGCGCGGGTTAACCAACAATCTTTCATTCTCCCCGACAATCTACCGAAACCCGCCCCGGCGACCAAATTTCATCGCGGGTAATTCAACGGACACGAGGCCAATTACCAATTACCAATTACCAATTACCAATTACCAATTACCAATTACCAATTACCAATTACCAATTACCAATTA
>NZ_JAUBTF010000045.1:0-1247 GCF_036702355.1 Microcoleus sp. D3_18_C4 | reverse complement strand
CCAATTACCAATTACCAATTACCAATTACCAATTACCAATTACCAATTACCAATTACCAATTACCAATTACCAATTACCAATTACCAATTACCAATTACCAATTACCAATTACCAATTACCAATTACCAATTACCAATTACCAATTACCAATTACCAATTACCAATTACCAATTACCAATTAAAAACTATGCTGCAAGTTTCTAATTTGAATGTTTACTACGGCGAAAGTCACATTTTGCGCGATGTCGATTTAAGCGTCATGGCGGGGCAAATGGTTTGCTTAATTGGCCGCAATGGTGTGGGCAAAACTACTATGCTAAAAACGATTATGGGGTTGCTGCAACCGCGCAGTGGCACTATTGCTTTTGGCGGAGAATCGATTGCTTCTAAGTTGACTTACCAGCGGGCTAGATTAGGAATTGGTTATGTGCCTCAAGGGCGTGAAATTATTCCACGTTTGACGGTTAAAGAAAATTTATTGTTAGGTTTGGAAGCGAAACCAACCAAAATCAAGAATCCTGAAGTTCCTGATGAAATTTTTGATTTATTTCCGGTTTTGAAAACTATGCTCGATCGCCTGGGAGGTGATTTGAGCGGGGGCCAGCAGCAGCAGTTAGCTATTGCTAGGGCTTTGATGGGTGAGCCGCAGTTGCTGGTTTTGGATGAACCTACGGAGGGGATTCAACCATCGATTATTTTAGATATTGAAGCGGCGGTGCGCCGTGTGGTTGCTACTAGGGGAATTTCTGTTTTGTTGGTGGAGCAACATTTGCATTTTGTACGGCAAGCTGACTGGTATTATGCTATGCAAAAAGGCGGGATTGTGGCTTCTGGAAGCACTAGCGAGTTAAGTGATGAGGTGATTCAGAGGTTTTTGGCTGTTTGAGTCAGAAGGAAGAGGGAAGAAGGAAGAAGAAAGAGTGAAGAAGGAAGAGGGAAGAGGGAAGAGGGAAGAGGGAAGAGGGAAGAGGGAAACGAGGAAACGAGGCAGAGTCTCTAGATATTTATTCCCAGGCACAGCCTGGGAACAAGGAATCAAAAAACTTGTATTCAGCCTCCGTAGGCGGACAAAAGTTTGACAATAAGCGATTTCAATCGCCCAGGAAACGAGGCATTTTCCTTCTTCCTTCTTCCTTCTTCCTTCTTCCTTCTTCCTTCTTCCTTCTTCCTTCTTCCTTCTTCCTTCTTCCTTCTTCCTTCTTCCTTCTTCCTTCTTCCTTCTTCCTTCTTCCTTCTTCCTTCTTCC
>NZ_JAUBTF010000044.1:0-64280 GCF_036702355.1 Microcoleus sp. D3_18_C4 | reverse complement strand
TCTGACTACTTTTTCTTTGAAGCATCTTCTCAAATCCCCTTGACAACTGCCATCCAAGCTTAACTTGTTACGAATGGGCGCAGTGCGTCTTCCTTTTTGTTGGGCGAGGTGGTGAAAACGACGACGTGGGCTCCGAATGCACGGGCGAACTTCACACCCATGTGGCCTAGCCCGCCGATACCAACCACGCCGACCTTCTTGCCCTTGGTGACACCCCAGTGGCGCAGGGGCGAGTAGGTTGTGATTCCGGCGCACAGGAGTGGCGCGACTCCAGGGAGATCGAGGTTGGTGGGAACGCGCAGAACGAAGCGTTCATCGACGACGATGCTATCGGAGTAACCACCATAGGTGACACCTCCAAGGTGCTTGTCCGGGGAGTTGTAGGTGAGGGTCAGGTTCGGGCAGAACTGTTCAAGTCCAGTTTTGCAATTGGGACAGGTTCCATCCGAATCAACCATGCAGCCGACTCCTGCCAGATCGCCAGGCTTGTACTTCGTCACTGCCGAGCCAACCTGGGTGATACGTCCCACCATCTCATGACCGGGAACGATCGGGTAGACCGTGCCGCCGCCCCACTCGTTTCGCACCATGTGAAGATCGGAATGGCAGATGCCGCAGAAGAGGATTTCGATCTGTACGTCGTGTTCGGTTAGATCGCGCCGTGCGATCGTGTCGGAGGCTAGCGGTGCGGTCGCACTGACTGCGGAGTAAGCTTTGGCGTTGTACATAATATTGATGCTCCAATCTGGAAGATAAGCTGGTTTACTTCTACTCGGTCTTGAATCTGTCCTGGTATTGTTCGTCCCTGACTTTTTCCAGCCAGTCCAAGGGTTTGCCGTCGAGTACCTCCTGAGTAGCGATAGGAGCCATCGCCGTTGGCGGTAAAGGTGGCGACAATGCTTTTTTGTCGTGCGTTTAGGGTTCGATCGTGTTGGCGACGAACATCAACTACACCGTTTGACCGCCATCAACGACCAGGGCGTGTCCGACGGCGAAGGAGGCTGCATCCGAACACAGCCAGACGACAGCATTGGCGATCTCTTCGGGTTGGCCCATCCTGCCAATTGGTTCCTGCGAGATCACTCGTTCTCGTCCTTCGGGAGTACCGCCGCTGAAGCGATCCATCATCGGGGTGTCGATGATTCCGGGGCATACAGCATTGATGCGAATGTTCTGCGCGGCGTAGTCGAGAGCTGCTGCCTTGGTCAGTCCGACCACGCCGTGCTTCGCAGCTACGTAAGCAGCTCCAGCTTTGAAGCCTTTGACCCCAGCACCTGAAGAGGTATTTACGATCGCGCCACGGCCTTGCTTGAGTAACAGCGGGATTTCATACTTCATGCACAGAAAAACACCGCGCAGGTTGATGTCTACGATCCGATCCCACTCTTCCTCTTCAATTTCTGCTGTTGCTGCATTCTTCTGTTCCACACCAGCGTTATTAAAAGCAAAGTCCAGCCGTCCGAAGGTTTCGATGGTCTTGTCCAAAGCTGCCTTCACGTCCTCGGCTTGCGTTACGTTACACTTAACGGCGATCGCCCGTCCACCGAGTTCTTCGATCATGCGGGCCGTTTCTTGATTGCCCTGTTCTGAAATGTCAGCGACCACCACGTTAGCGCCTTCGCGTGCAAACGCCAGCGCTGTAGCTCTACCGATGCCATTTGCTGCTCCGGTGACGAAGGCCACTTTGCCTGTAAAGTTCTGGTTGTTCATGGGATTTTTTACCTTGTTTTTTGGTTTACCCTATTTCAGGTGTTGGGTGAAAAAGGATGTGAGCTTGTCAAAGGGGATCAGGTTCACCCGGTCGTACAAATCGACGTGTCCCGCATTCGGAACCCGGACGATCTCCTTCGGCTCGACAGCGCGGTTGTAGGCATCCTCGCTGAACTCCCTAGAGTGAGCCTCGGTGCCGGTGACGAAGAGCAGCGGACGATCGATCTCCTCGATCCTTTCAAGCGGGTAATAGTTCATGAACCGCACGACGCTGGTCAGCGTCGGCTTTGTCGTCCGATCCGGAGACGAGCCTTTCGGTGTGAACTCACCCCGGGGAGTCCGGTAGAAGTCGAAGAACTCGCGCTGAACCGGGTCGGTACTCGCCGTCAGTTCGTTCGTCGTTCCACCCACGTAGGCGGTCTCACCGCTCGTGAACTCCACGTAACGCTGCTCCGCAGCAGCAGCGATCATCTGCTTCCTTTGCTCGGCGGTCACCGACTTCCTAAGCCCATTGCGAGCCGCCGCGCCCATGTCGTACATACTCACTGTCGCGACGACCTTGATGCGGGGGTCGATCTTGGCGGCGCTGATGACGAAGCTGCCGCTGCCGCAAATCCCAAGAACACCGATCCGGTCTCTGTCCACGAATGGCCTGGTGCCCAGGAAGTCCACTGCCGCGCTGAAGTCCTCGGCATAAATCTCTGGCGCGATGAGGTTTCGCGACTTCCCCTCGCTCTCGCCCCAGAAGGACAAATCGAGGGACAAGGTGACGAATCCCTGTTCAGCCAGCTTTTGGGCGTAAAGATTCGAGCTTTGTTCTTTTACTGCACCCATTGGGTGTCCGACAACGATCGCCGGATTCTTGGCGTTCCGATCTAAGGTTTTGGGAATGAAGAGATTCCCAGCAACCTGTATGTTGTATTGGTTTCTGAACGTAACCTTCTGCATCGTCACTTTGTCGCTCTTATAGAAGTTGTCCGCACCCTCGATCGCAGCGGACTGCTGAGCGGGTGCTTGGGAGATCTTACGCGAGACGTGTGTTTTGTCGAGCGCAAATGCCGCCGTTGCACAGATTGCACTAATCAAGAGGGTTGGTATTAGAACGCGGTGTTTCATTGAGTTCTCCATCTGTGTGGGTTTATCTAGCGGGTTAGCTTCGGTTCGACGCGCCTGCCTTCAGCGGAGTCATGTCGATAGCGCGACCTTTAATTCGGGTAGAGGCCAGGGGTGATGTTGCACTGGCTGCGGCATACGCTTTCGTGTTGTACATGATGGATACTCCTATTGATTTACATTGAGTGTCTGGTATTGCTCGTCACTGACCTGTTCCATCCAGTCCACGACCTTGCCGTCGAGTTGTTCCTGAATGGCAATATGGGTCATGGTTGTGGTAGTTGTGGCTCCGTGCCAGTGCTTCACACCTGGCGGAATCCAGACGACATCGCCAGGTCTAATTTCCTGAATTTGTCCACCCCATTGCTGAACCCAGCCAACCCCAGCCGTCACGATCAGCCTTTGTCCTAACGGGTGGGTATGCCACACAGTTCGTGCGCTAGGCTCAAAGGTGACACGGGCACTACCCGCGCGGGCTGGACCTTCTGGTGAGAATAGGGGGTCGATGCGGACGGAACCTGTAAAGTTTTCGGCGGGTCCTCTGGTGGAAGGCTGCGAACCGTTTCGTCTAACCTCTACAAGTTGTGTATTATTGCTCGATGGGGCTTGTGCTGGTTCCACAGAAGAGAAACCCAAAGCAAACAGAGAACATGACACAATCGTTGTCGCAAGCAGTTTCATTTCTATCTCCTTTGACGTTTGTTTCTACTGAATTAGCTCTACCGCCACGTTGATAGAACCAGGGACATTAAATGCTTCTACGCCAGCATCTATCTTGCCGATCGCGATGATGCCGGGGTCAGGGATTGGTTGTTCGTCGTGGCGATAATAAATAGCCACATCAGGACCGGGAGACCAGTAAATGATGTCTCCAACTTCATAGGTTTTGGTTCGCTCACCCTCCTCCGAAATTGCTCTCGGCAGGCGGGCAAACTTTTCTCTTCCAAACAAATCGTTCATCGTCAGCGTTAATGGCAGCAGGGAAACAAAATCCCGAGTGGTTTTACTGTCGATCAACGTGGCTGTAACGGCTTTGTCTCCGACCTTGATGATTATCTTCATACTGCTTGCCTGCTTGGTTGATAGGTCAGTCGGCAGCTTCGACGAGGCACTGTCAGGCATCCTGTTGTCGGCACGGCAGGCTGAGTAACTCAGGGACATCGTTAGGGCGAGAACCAAAATCAGCATTGTCTTCTGGCAGTTTCTCCCCTTGAGGGGAAACCATTTCAAAACCATTAAGATCTTCCTGCGTACTCCTCATCGCTGACCTGTTCCAGCCAGTCCACGGGTTTGCCGTCGAGCCATTCCTGAATGGCGATGTGCGTCATTGCCGTGGTTGCCGTGGCACCATGCCAATGTTTCTCACCCGGCTCGAACCAGATCGCATCCCCCGGACGAATTTGCTCGATCGAGCCGCCCCAGCGTTGTGCAAGACCGCAGCCAGCCGTGACAATTAGGGTGTGTCCCAACGGGTGGGTGTGCCATGCTGTCCGAGCACCAGGCTCGAACGTGACGCTGGCACCAGACGTGCGTGCTGGTTCGTGCGCCTCGAACAGGGGGTCTATGCGGACAGTGCAGGTAAAATACTCAGCCGATCCTTTGGCCGAAGGCTGTGACCCACTTCGTTTAATGTCCATTTCTTAATTCCTTCACTTGATGCCATTTCGGTGGCTGTCATAATCGTAGAAATTGAGCACTTCTCGCTTCTCTATCAATAGGGATGGATGTTTTAAGAAGCAATGTTAAATTTGATGGCATTTTGGTTGTCACTCAGCAGGTTTCTTGCCCAATCAAAACTGAGTTTTCTCTTGTATAAAAGTCCAGAATGCTTACTATTCGCCGGAACTATTTTTCATTGCTTTAGCTTCATTCTAAGAATCCTCAAGGTCAAGCAATAGAACGATCGTCTAAGATTGTTGTACAATCCTGCAAACTTAGAAACGAACGCTGCCAAAACGAGTGAAAAGTCCGCTATGCAGTTAATGAACGGCCAGCAGGCAAAGCCCGAGGCAGATAGAGCACAAGCCCACAGAAACGAACTGATACCAATTCACTATGAAGATACACTAAATGAGGCTGATGTCTTTCTGGTTGGAACTATATCCTTAGCGTTCTATTATTAATGCAGCTTCATAGTGAATTGGTATGACGAATAGCCGATTGCACAGGCGATTCGTCAGGATGGGACGATTGAGCCGCTGACTAGACCTCTTGCAAAAATAACTAGGACGGGCAAGATGCCCATCCCACAAGAAAAAATAACTCTTGTGGGATGGGCATCTTGCCCGTCCAA
The DNA here is from genome assembly GCF_036702355.1 of Microcoleus sp. D3_18_C4. NCBI lineage: Bacteria > Bacillati > Cyanobacteriota > Cyanophyceae > Oscillatoriales > Microcoleaceae > Microcoleus > Microcoleus sp. D3_18_C4. The sequence goes on along the minus strand of NZ_JAUBTF010000044.1, from coordinate 59,164 downwards.
TAAATTTATGAAAAGGACTTTTGCAAGAGGTCTACTGAAAGGATTCCACTTCAACCGATCCTCCTCACCTTCGGAATGCGTTGATAGTGTCTCTATCCCTGCCTTTTGTGCGATCGCCCAGGGCAGCAAACAAGTTCTTCTGGGCAGCGATCGCGCTTCTGTTGGATGCTGGCTATACCTGTTCATTCCTAGTTTCAACCGAACTCAGCGCCGCTTTGAGGGTATGCCAAGCCAAAGTTGCACACTTAACCCGCATCGGATATCGGGAAACACCTTGCATGATATTGAGTTTCTCCAGCGGAGGCTCAAACTGAGTATTTCCCGCTGCCATCTCGCGGAACTGTTCTACCATTAAAAGCACCTGTGAAATAGTTTTGCCTTTGATAGCGATCGCCATTAAGTCAGCAGAAGCAAGGCACAAAGCACAACCTGCACCTTCAAATTTAATATCTGCAATTTTACTTTCTGCTTCATCTAGTACCAGCGTTAAATCAACCACATCACCGCAATAGGGATTTTCTCCTCGGTGTTGACGATGTACAGGGTTAGTTTTTCCTTTATTTTGCGGTTTTCTGGCGTGTGTCAAAATTACTTGCTCGTAAATTTGGCGATCGTTAATTTTCATAATTTCTTCACTCTTTAAAATTCTTTAATAGCAACTGCTTGTAATCGTCCGGGGTATCAATATCAATCGCAGCTTCTGGTATTAGCAGAATCAATCCTGTGTCTATATATTTTTGTATTAACGCCTTTGCACCTTTATCTCCTTCAAGCTGCATCAGTTCGGGAAATAATGCCTTGCTAAACAGGGCAGGTACACCTGTAGTTTCGTTATACTTTGACGCAATAATTACTTTTTGCGTTTTTTGATAAGACTGAATCAATTGATTGAAAATCTGGGGAGAAACTAGCGGCTGATCTGCAAGTGAGATGATAACTCCATCAAGTTTAGAGTTAGTTTTAAGTAGCATACTAATACCAGCGCGAATAGAAGAAGACATTCCCTCTTGCCATTGGGAGTTCTCTACAACTTGCACGGCCTTTGGCATTAGTTCCGGTTTAATTTGTTCTACATAAGCTCCCAGGACTACTATGATAGGTTGGCACAGAGAAGCTAAGGCAACTTCAACCGCATGGAGTATCAGGCTGCGTCCTTGATAAGAAAGCAATTGTTTTGGTCTTCCCATGCGGGTTGCAGATCCAGCAGCGAGAATAATTAGACCAATTTTAAATACCATACCCAAGTTTTGAATTTTTGATTATTAAGAACATACTCGTATTAGCCATTATTTTTTTGATAATTGACTATTGATTGAAGCATGAATTGGTACAGTGCGATTTCTTAAAAAACCACCTTGATGCTTGGCTGTTACTGCTTGAATTTCGGCGATAATCGCCAGAGCAATCTCTTCGGAATTATCTGCCCCAATGTCGAGTCCCACCGGACTATATAAATTTTGTTCCTGTTGTGGAGTCGGGATAACTCCTTCTTCTTGTAGTTCTTGCAATAATCGGGCTGTTCTTTTCTTAGGGCCAAGTACACCTAAGTATTTTAAGCCAGAAGGCAATAACACTCTCAGCAATTCCAGGTCATCTAAATAATTATGAGTCATAACTACAGCAACAGTACGCTCATCTATCTCGATGTTTTTTAATACATCATCAGGAGAACAAAATTTAACTCGATCTGCTTCTTGAAAACGCTTTCGGCTTGCTTCCCGTTGGCGGTTATCAACTACAGTAATATGCCATCCTAACTCTTGGCCAAAGCGAACAACGGGAAGAACGTCATACCCAGCACCCAAAATTACCAGCGACAGTGGCGGCTGAATGACTTGAATAAAAACTTCAACTTTCCCGCCTGTTAACTGATATTGTTTCCCTACCGAGGTTTTCTGTTGAAGTGCTGCTTGTGTATCCCTTAAAACCGCTGCTGCTAATTCCTCATCGCTGATGTGGTTGATGATATCTGAATTTAGTAGCAAGCGATCGCCTATTTGAGATTTGCTTTCACCCTCTATATTAAATACAGTTGCAATAGCACTCTCAAACCGAGCATCCAGGCATTTGTGGACAAAACTAATTTGGTTCGGCTCGTTTACTGGCAACGATTCAATCAAAACATAAGCAATGCCTTGACAGCCAAGCCCCAATCCCCAAATTAAATCTTCCTCGGAGGTGGAGTCATACTTAACCACACAAGGCCTACCAGTGTTCATTACCTGCTGTGCTTTCTCAAATACATCACTTTCCAAACAGCCACCGCTAATTGCACCTACTATCAAGCCATCTGCACTCATCAACATTCGCGCACCAGGCCGGCGATAAGTTGAACCTTCCACTTTAACTAAAGTTGCCAAGGCTAGCTTTTTCGTGGTGTCTTTTACTTGCTCTAAAGCAGCCTTAATATCGTGTATTTCTTTCATTGCTCAGCCTAAAAATTCTTGTATCTCACTGTTTAAGTTTGATTATAAGGACTTCAGCATAGGGAACGATATAACGATACTTGCAAGTTATTGTACAATCCTGCAAAATTCTTCTTCTAAACTAATCATGGGACGAGCGTGTAAAGCTTTGGTGTAATGACTTTTAACTTACTTGCTTGTCCCTTTCTTATCCCGAACTCACGTTACATATAAATCGCACGGCTCAGACGAACCCCGAAATCCGCATCCGGATTTGTCGTGGCGTCACCAAGCCGCTCTTGCATTACTGCAACTGCCAAGTCCCGGCGCTTTGGCGATCGTGATGCGTCGGCAGATGCCAGCGCTGCCGCCATCTGTTCGCGCGCGAGATCGGTGCAATAGCAGGGCGTGCCTGGTTGCTGACGCCACGAATCGGCGATCGTGCCCGCGTCGAAAGCATCAAGCCCGGTGTCTTCGACGAGGGCCATCGCCACGGAGCGATCGTTCTCGCGGTCAGCAGCCACAGGGAGGGCGATACGGCCAGGGCTTCCAGCAGGCTTGCCCAAGGTGGCGAGGGAGCCAGACCCGATCGCGTTCCACGCCTTGGCGATCGGCCGGCCTAGCTGTTCGGCCACCCAAAGGCTCTCAACCTGCCCGGCCTCGATAGCATCGATCTTGTCGTCGCGATGGGGATAGTAATTGGACGTGTCGATGACAACTGTCTCGGCTGGTAGGTTGGCAATCAGGGGCGCGATTGTGGAAATGCGGTTGAGAGGGATGGAGAGAATCACCACGTCAACGTCCTCCACAGCTTCGGCCGTCGATACCGCGCGTGCGCCGAAAGCCAGCACATCGGCCTCGATGGTCTCAGGACCGCGAGAGTTGGCCACCTTCACGTCGTGTCCGGCCTCAGCCAGTTTGCGTACCAAAGTCTTCCCGATATGGCCAGTACCCAAGATCCCGATGTTCATTTTCTTCGTGTTATCCATGATAAATCATCCTTTTACTGTGTTGTTTGACGGGGTATTGCCAGCCCGTTCAAGGTGTCGCGAAGCTCAGCAAGGTCTTCATCGGAGAGACGGCAGGCCGTCTCGATCTTTTCAGGGATCGAGCACGCTGCCTCGCGAAGTGCCTCGCCCGCTTCTGTCAGATCGATAAGAACGCGGCGTTCGTCCTGTTGGTCACGGGTGCGCGTCACCAACCCCGCGCTCTCAAGGCGCTTTAAGAGCGGTGTCAAGGTTCCGTTATCCATACCGAGTTCTTGCCCTACTTCCCCAACAGTGCGCGGGGTGCCCTCGTAGAGAGCCAGCATGACCAGAAACTGAGGATAGGTCAGGCCCAAAGGCTCAAGAAAGGGCCGATGAAGCCGAATGACGCGGTTCGACGCACTATAGAGGGCAAACGAAAGCTGCCTCCCCACCTGTCGCCGTTGGTTGATGTTCGAGTTGTTATCCATTTTAAAATCCAGTCAACCACTATTATATAGCGCACTACATAATAGTTCAATACCTATAATTCACTTTTTTCTGGATCGGTCTTGCACCCATTCCCATGCGTTGCACCAAGGCGACGGTACGAAGATTCTTCCACACTGCCCACCGTTGCCAGCGCGCACCGTTCCCCCTGAGGTTCGCGGAGGCGATCGCCTCGACTACCGCTGTCACTTCATTCCTCAAATGACCTGACTCAAAGCAGCTTGTCCGGCGTAATCGGCAGATCCCTGATGCGTTTGCCCGTGGCATGAAAAACAGCATTGGCGATCGCCGCCGGGATGCCCACCATGCCGAGTTCGCCCATGCCCTTGACACCGAGCGGATTGACAACTTTATCCTCCTCCTCAACGAATATCGTATCGATTTCCAAGACATCGGCATTAACCGGCACGTGATAGTGCTGCAAATTCGGATTCATAATCCGCCCGTAACGGTGGTCGATTTCAGTCGCCTCTTGCAGCGCCATACCAATGCCCCAGACAACGCCGCCGATTTCCTGACTGTGCGAGGCCTTCGGATTCATAATCTTGCCGCAGGCAGTCACTTCAATGGCGCGCGTAACGTGGACAGTCCCCACATCCGGATCGACCTTCACTTCAATAAACTGCGCGCCGTGCGCCAACGTCGCATACTTCTCCCGATCCTTTGAGGGACGCGACTCGAATGTTTCCGTGATTGCGGTGAGACCATTACGCTTCATCAGTGCGGAGATGTTGACGGAACGATCCGGGTCGCTTATTAGTCGCAGTTGCCCGTCGAGCATCTCGACATCGGAAGAGGCTGCCCCCTTGAGCGGAGAATTCGGTTCCTGGTTCGCGAGGGCGAGCAACTTCGTGCCGATCGCCAGAGCCGCCCCGCGCACCGCCGAGCCGACGCTCGCCGTCGTCCAAGAGCCCCCCTGCGACGGTGCCCGAGGGAACTTCGTGTCGCCGAGTTCAAATTTCACCTGCTCCAACTTCAGCCCCAGATACTCGGCAGCGATCATGGTCATCACCGTGTAGGTGCCAGGTCCGATGTCGCTGGTCGCACTTGCGACTTTGGCCGTGCCGTCCACCTGCAGCGTGACGAGGGCAGCAGCAGGCATCTGGAAAGCGCCCCAGACGCCGGTCGCCATTCCCCAACCGACGAGTAGGCGTCCGTCACGCATCGATCGCGGCTCGGACTTGCGATTCTTCCAACCGAATTTTTCCGCGCCCAGCCGGTAGCACTCCCGCAACGCCTTACTCGAAAATGGCTTGCCGCTCTCGGGGTCTACTTCGGCATAGTTGATCAGCCGAAGTTCGAGCGGGTCGATCCGCAGCGCGTAGGCCAGCTCGTCCATCGCGCATTCAAGCGCGAACATACCGCTAACGGCCCCGGGTGCGCGCATCCAAGTCGGGGTGGCGAGGTCCGTGTTGGTAATCTTCAGTGGCGCGTAGAGATTCGGGCAGGCGTAGACTTGGCGCGTGAAACCCGTGGTGTTGTCTGAGAACTCCTCGATGGTGGAGGTGTTGTGCACGGCTTCATGAATCATCGCCGAGAGCTTTCCCGATCGCTCCGCACCGAGGGCGATCTTCTGAATCGTGTGCGGACGATAACCGTGGCCAGTGAACATTTGCGTGCGCGTATAGACAACCTTGACTGGGCGCCTGAGTTCGCGGGCTGCCATCGCTGTCAGCGCCGGATAATAGTTCGGGCGCAGCGACGCTCCAAACGCCCCGCCGACGAAGGGCGAGACCACACTCACGTTTTCCTCGGGCAGACCGAAACTCGAAGCCAAATGTGTACGCACGCTATAGACCGCCTGCGTCTTGTCGAAGACCGTTAGCTTGGCGCCTTCCCAGACCGCGATCGCCGCGTGCGGCTCCATGGGGTTGTGGTGCTCGATCGGGATGCGGTACTCGGCCTCTACCTTCACGGCCGCTGCGCGCATCGCCTCTTCGGGATTACCGCGCGGCTTCGGAGGCGGCTCTTTAGTAGTGGGGACGCGCGCGCTTGAGCGCACCGCCTCAGTGTCGGTCATGTGCTGCTGTGAGTTGTAGGAGACTTTAACCAGACGTGCCGCATAACGTGCCTGCTCGTAGGTCTCGGCGACGACGAGTGCCACAGGCTGCATATTGAAGAAGATTTTGTCGGACTGGAGCGCCCGAAACGACTTGTCTTCCTCCTCGGTGGCGCGGGGCGGGGCCTGCTCCGTGGAAGACTTCGGACCAAGCTTCGGTGCGTTCAGGTGCGTGAATACGCGAATTACGCCTGCGGCGCCTTCAGCCTCACGCGTGTCGATCGATTTAATCGTGCCCTTTGCTACAGTTCCCAGCACGATAAAACCGTAAGCGAGATTGGGAACCTGGAATTCCGCCGCGTATTTAGCCTTGCCCGTAACTTTGGCTGCGCCGTCCACGCGGCTCATTTCTTTTCCGATGTATCTTGCCATTTCGTTTATCCTCCCTAATATCAAATCCGCCCTTCATCGTCCTGTATTCATCTCTCTGTTCTCTGACTCTGCGTTCTCTGCGTTCTCTGCGGTTTAATCATTCCCATGCAACCGGAATTGATATAATTAGGCCGCACCGCTCGTCATCGCTTTCTGCAAAGCCAGAACAATGGCGCGTTTTCCGAGTTCGACTTTATAACCGTTATGTTCAAGCGGTTTGGCATCTTTCAGAGCCGCTTCGGCAGCAGCCTGAAAAGTTGTTTCCGTCGCAGGTTTTCCGATCAGAACTCTTTCGGCTTCGGGTGAACGCCAAGGCTTATGCGCGACGCTGCCCAAAACAACACGTGCCTGTTTGATGGTGTTGCCGCTTGTTTCTAAAGCAGCAGCCACGGAAAGCAGTGCGAAAGCATAGGAAGCACGATCGCGAACTTTGAGGTAATAAGACTTATTGGCGAAATTATTCTTCGGCATTTCGATCGCGACGATCAATTCCCCATGCTGAAGATTGTTATCTTTTTCAGGCGTGTTGCCCGGCAAGCGATAAAAATCCTGAAGGGGGATTGTGCGTTCTTGCCCGTTCGTGCCGCGAATCCTCACTACCGCGTCCAGCGCATAAAGCGCATTCGCCATATCGCCCGGGTAAGTCGCCACGCATTTGTCGCTGTAGCCAAAAATGGCATGAATGCGATTGAGCCCCTCAAGCGCTCCGCATCCGCTGCCGGGATCGCGTTTGTTGCAGGGCATAGCGATGTCGTAAAAATACTGGCAACGGGTGCGCTGCATTAAGTTTCCCCCGTTGGTCGCCATATTGCGAAGCTGCGCGGAGGCGCCGGCTAAAATCGCCATTGACAGAAGCGGGTAATTTTGCCGGACCAGCGGATGGTTGGCCGTGTCGGTATTTTTGGCTAAGGCGCCGATCGAAATTCCGTTCGAGGTCGATCGAATCTCCGCCAGATTCAAACCTGAGATGTCAACAACTTCGCTGGGACGCTCGACGTATTCTTTCATCAAATCAATCAAATTTGTCCCGCCTGCGAGAAACTTTGCCGTTTGATTAGCGGAAACGGTGCCAACGGCGCTTGCCGCATCGGTGGCGCTGGAATATTTAAACGGTTGCATCGGCTTTGCCCTCCTCGTTTAATGCAACGGCAATTTCTTCATCGGTCGCAAAATGCCAAGCCTGGGCTGTTTCGCGCCCGGACTGAACTTCTCTGATTGCCGCCACGATTCCCGGATACGCGCCGCAACGGCAAATATTGCCGCTCATGCGTTCTCTGATTTCTTCATCAGAGAGTGCTACATTCTGCGTGATCGTCCGCAAATTGTTAGTGACGTGACTCGCGTCGCCGTTTTTGGCTTCCTCCAGAAGCGCCACCGCCGAACATATCTGCCCCGGCGTGCAGTAGCCACACTGGAAGCCGTCGTGTTTGATGAACGCCGCCTGCATCGGATGAAGATTGTCGCCGTCAGCGATCCCTTCGATGGTCGTCACCTCTTTCCCCTCGCAGCTAGCGGCAAGTGTCAGACAAGAAAGCACGCGGCGCCCGTCAACGATCACCGTACAAGCGCCGCACTGTCCTTGATCGCATCCTTTTTTGGTGCCGGTCAATCCCAGTGTTTCGCGCAGGGCGTCGAGCAGCGCCGTGCGCGAATCCACTTCCAGGCTTTGGGCTGAGCCGTTGATTTTCAAAAGAACCTTAACGGCGTTTTCAACCCCACGGGTCTGGGCGAACACGGCGTCGGGCGCAGCGGCGAGCGTGGAAAAGGCCTCCTCTTTAGCCAGCAGGTGGAAGGCGAAGGTGCCGAGTAGGGCAGCCATGCTTTGCCCCAAGAATTTGCGGCGAGCAGCGCCGACAATACCGAGTTGGTCGAGCAGTGTTTCTTCGTCCGCGCTGAGCTGCGAATCGCTCTCGGTTGAACTGAAATTATTCCGTTCTTGATTATCGTCCATGCTTCTCCTTGCAAAATTCTCAAACAATCCCTGGACAAGTGTTTGTTTTTCGCGCCGGCTCTTCTAACGGTCTGCAGCCACCGCAGGCTCTTGTGCGCCTTCGCTCGGGCGTCCTGTGCTCTCGAAGACTTCCTTAGTCACGCCAATCGCGGTAACTGCGTTAGGCCAGCCCGCGTAAAACGCCAAGTGAGTAATCGTCTCGATCAACTCGTCTTGGGTTACGCCATTTTCGCGCGCTCTGGCGAGGTGAAATCGAAGCTGGTCGGGACGGTTCATCGCGATCAGGGCGCTGACGGTCACCAGGCTGCGATCGCGCTTTGATAGCTGAGGACGTTCCCAGACATCACCAAATAGCACGTTGTCAGTAAGCTCGACTAACTTGGGGGCGATGTCGCCGAACGCTCTTTGGGCCGCCGTCGGTTGCACGCTGACAGCGGGGACGGAGCGTGCAGGCACAGCGGATGGCGATCGTTGCGCCTGGACTGGCGTGCCGTACTGCTCGTCGCTGACCTGTTCCATCCAGTCCGTGTTCTTGCCGTCGAGCTGTTCCACGATCGAGATATGCGTCATTGGCGTATTTGGCGAGGCTCCGTGCCAGTGTTTCTGACCTGGCGGAATCCGGACGACATCTCCTGGCCGGATCTCCTCGATCGGTTTCCCCCAGCTCTGCACCCGCCCGAGGCCCGCTGTCACGATCAGGGTCTGACCGAGCGGATGGGTGTGCCATGCCGATCGAGCACCAGGCTCAAATTTAACGTTGGCGCCAGACGTGTCTGCTGGATCGTTCGCCTCGAACAGAGGATCGACGCGCACCGAACCCGTGAAATTTTCGGCTGGCCCCTTCCGCGAGGGCCCAGAGCCGCTTCGCGTGATATTGATTGTCTGCGAATTTTGCATTGGCGCGGTCTGGGGAGCACCGGACCCCTCGGCGGTTCCTGCCGGATTTGCTTGGGCCGAGGCCGAAGCGAGCAGAGAAAGCGATAGGACTGTTGCGGTGAGCAGTTTCATCGTCTAAATTCCTTTTGCTACCCCCAATTGTAGAGATCGAGCACTTAGCGCCTGCTCTATCAATAGGGATGAATTTTTTAAGAAGCAAGGTTCGCCTTGATGCCCTTGTGGTTATCAGTAGGGGAATCTCTTGCCCAATCAAAACTGAGTTTACTTTTGTATAAAAATCCAGAATGCTTACAAGAAGCCAAAATGGTTTTTCATTGCTTTGGCTTCATTCTAAGAATCCTCAACGGCAAGCAATAGAACGATCGTCTAAGATTGTTGTACAATCCTGCAAACTTAGAAATGAACGCTGCCAAAACGAGTGGAAAGCCCGATATGGAGTTAATCAACGACCAGCAGGCCAAGCGCGAGGCAGATAGAGCGCAAGCCCACAGAGACGAACTGACCCAGCGGATTGCACAGGCGATTCGTCATGATGGGACGATTGAGCCGCTCAAAGGATTGCACTTCTACCGCTTCTCCTCACCTTCGGAATGCGTTCATAGTGTCTCTATCCCTGCCTTTTGTGCGATCGCTCAGGGCAGCAAAGAAGTTCTTCTGGGCAACGATCGCTATCTGTACGACCCTTTGCATTATTTGCTGTCTACGGTAAAACTGCCGATTGCCAGCCAAATTCAGGAAGCGTCTAAGGCGCTACCGTACCTTGGCCTTCGCCTCGATCTCGACCCCACTCTTGTTGGTTCAGTCATGGTTGAGGCGGGCGATCCCTCACCACAAAGGGATGCCAATGTGAAAGCGATTAACGTAAGTCCGTTGGATACAAATCTTTTGGACGCTGTGGTGCGGCTCGTCAGGCTTCTAGATTCCCCTGCTGAAGCTCATGTTCTCGCACCACTGATTAAGCGGGAAATTATTTACCGACTGCTGATGGGAGAGCAAGGTAGTCGGCTACGTCATATTGCGGTTTTGGGTGGCTGTACCCACCAAATTGCTAGAGCAGTCGATCGACTTCGTAAAGACTTTAACCAGCCGCTTCGGATTGAAAGCATCGCACGAGAGCTTGGAATGAGTGTATCGAGCTTCCACCATCACTTCAAGTCTGTCACTGCCATGAGTCCTTTGCAGTTCCAGAAGCAACTGCGGCTCCAGGAAGCTCGCCGTCTGATGCTGGGGCAAAACCTTGACGCTACGAGTGCGGCCTACCGTGTGGGTTATGACGATTCGTCGCACTTCAACCGAGAGTACAAGCGGCTCTTTGGTATACCACCGATGCGCGATATGGAGCGGCTGCGAGAAGCTGCTAGGCAGATTGCGAGTTCAACATGATCTCCTCAAGATGCCCTAATCAGGCCAGAAATCGCTAAAACATTGTGGAGACAGCTCTGTGTAGCGCACCGTATGCTGAAACAGGAATAGGGTTAAGCGGTTCACAAGTGAGTCGGATATTAAAGAAATAAAAGTACAGCTATAGCTCAATACGGTTCAGTTAAGGCTCAAACCTTGGTAAATCAGGGTAAGAGCATCTCAATCAGGCTTGACACAAGCACTTGAGAAAAGGCCTCGCGCCAATCGCAGCAGACCCGTTGGGTGTAGAACCCCTTGAAATTCCGGTATGCCGACTGATGGAATGCGATCAAAATCGTCATCATTTCGCTTAAACAGAGGCTGCCAGACCGTTGGCGCTGTTGCACACCGTCCCCCAGCAATTTCTGCTTCCACTGGGGTTCAAACCGTTGACAGAAGTCATACACATGACAAAACAAGGCTTCTCAACTAAGCGTGGGGTGGTCAGATGCGTTGAGAATGAGGCACTTTCAACTGTATCTGTTCCACCCCTCCTTATCCCGAAGTGACGTTATCTTAGGAAAAGAGAACGCCAGTTTAGTTATTTATTCTCTCTCCCGTCTCGAAGTCAAGAAGTGTATCAGGCTTCAGTTTAGATAACTATTTATGGGGCATTGAAAATCTTTCTACGCAAAAACAGTTATTTCAGGAATTCTTAGTTCAACTAACTATTCTCCTTGTTCAGTCATTAGTCAGTAGTCATTAGTCATTAGTCATTAGTGGGTTGTTGGTTGTTGGTTGTTCGTTCTAATAACCAATAACCAATAACCGATGCCCGATGCTCGATGCCCGATGCCTTATTCCCGATCGCCTATTCCCTCTGGCTGACTCCGCAAATTGCGGCTAACAGCAACCAGCTTGTAGTATTGACTCGGAAATCAAACAGCGTCACATCTACAGTGTTAAAAAGCGTACAGGCGGCGAAGGCTAATAAATAACTGAAAAAAATTAGGCGATCGGTTGCTCTTACATCTTGACAAACTATCTGATTTTGGCTAATAATTATAGACTGTTGATTAATCACTAAAGCAGTTTCCACTTGTTCCTGTGTTGCTATTTGCTCGTGTTTGATATCCCCAGAAAAAAGTGGCCAATTCGCCAGCAGCACAACACCTCTAGCCAAAACCCAACCAACTAAACCAAACAAAAAAAGCGTTGCGGGTATTCCCGTTTCCGCAGTCAACATCAGTATCAAACTGTGAGGATGACCGAGCCATTCTTGCATCTGAGCTTGATAGAGAGGCGTAAAATTTCGCAATCCCCAACCAGTCCAAGGACGCTGCTGAGTCATCGACCAAGCAAATTCCCACTGAGTTTTTCTTAAAGTAGCTGTCGGTCGATTTGGGAACATCTCGTCGGTGAGTCTCGCCCAGAAAAAAGCCGGGATAATTCTTCGCAAATACTGCCGTAAAGGTTCCGGGCCAAAGGCAGACAAAAAAACTGTACTAGCCACACTCAAAACCGCAGCTAATAATTTTTTATAACCCGCATAAAGTGCAAAAGCCAAAACTGCCAAAACTGCCAGTCCCCAAGCATTGCGAGAATTAGTATAAATCAAAGCAACAGCATTTCCGATCACTGCAAAACTTAAAAATAGGAATTGGGAATTGGGAATTGGGAATTGGGCATTGGGCATTGGTAAGTGGTGACGACTGACAACTGACAACTGAGAACTGACTTCTGCCATCCACAGTCCCAGTGCTAAAATAAAAGCAATTGTCAGATAGCAAGCTAAAATATTAGCGTACATAAATACAGAAGCCATACGGCCGGGGGGATTGCCTTGGGATGCGAGTACCCAGCCAAAAACAGGCTGCAATTGATCGATGCCACTCCAGCCTAAAAATTGCTGTCCCAGACCTAAAATTATCACTGGAATTGAACTAATTACAATCATCCAAGACAATTGCCATAATTGAGCCGAAGTTTGAATTAAACTGCTGAAAGCGGCAAACAATATAAAGAACGGCAAGAAATTGTACAACCCTATAAAAGCCTCGATGCGGTTGTGGGCAAAAACGGCTGTGATGACTAGCAGCACGCTCAAAATTGCGAATCCTCGATTCAACGGGCGGCGACTAATTTGACGGAACTTTTGTTTACAAGTGCCGGCCAATCCCAGGAATAAACCTAAAGCTCCCAAAATCGGAATTAAGGGAAAAATCAGCATCCCCACTTGGGCGAAATTCCAAGGGATTTGCAGGCGGGGATCTGGATGTTTTTGGAGACGAGACTTGAGATTTTCGGCTGTCTGTTTGGCAGCCAATTTCAAGCGATTTTTGATATTCACCCACACTCCCAATCTCAAATCTAAAATCTACAATTTACCATCGTTAAGCTAGTTCCCAAACGCATTCCGATCGCGTTAATCGAATTTGAGCTAAGGCAAAAATGGTCGGGATAATGCGGCCGTAGTTCGTGGAAATCGATCGCCAACCCAAATCCGCTAAAAACCAAGTCCACATCACCGGGCCTATCAACGAAAATACGCTCCGCGTCGCACCGTAACGAGCTGCACTCACCGCCATACCACGCCGCGCCGTCTGAAGTGCGACATAATTTTGAAACTGGGTTGCTGCAGTTGCAGTGCCTGCAAGCACTCCTTGTTTTGCCATTTGATAGGTGGCAAAATGCAGCGCAAATTGATTAGCCATTAGTTTGAGCAGCATTGGTTTTAAGATGGAACTAACAGCTAAAGCGCTGCCGCCTTTGAACAGTAAACCCAGCGGGTCTTTTTCAGCAGAAATTGGCAGGGGTTCTGAGAGTTTAGAATCAACGATCGCTCGCTGTACGCGCAGTGTCAGCGCTTGCTGTTCGTCTGCAGGTAAACGCTTCCACGCGCGACCCATTAAGTGCAGAAATACTTCTGCCTCTAAGTCGGTGGTTGACAACTGTCTGGGATAAGGGATTTTGAGATAGCGACAAACTTGAATTAGTGCTTGTCTGTAAGTTACTTGTTGGCTTCGCCCTCGGAGTACCGTCAACCCGTCCGCTGCAAGGTAGCGAAACCGCTGTTCTACGGCGTCGAGCCATGCTTCGCGATCGCGACTTTGTACATCTATCGGTGCGGGGGTTTGCACATAATCTAAAGGGTTAAACTTGCGGCTGAACAGAAGTTCTGTTAGTTGCTGCAATTCTTCTTCTGTTGTCAATTCGAGTGCTGCTCTGAGTTCGTCCAAAATTTTGCCCTCCCGTATTCGATTTTAGATTTTAGATTTTAGATTGCTGCTGATTGACAACCAGCGGGATTTAGTATTTACCTACAGTGGCTTTTTTTATTTTGTCTTAATCATGGATTCGTGCTGTCCCTTATTCTACTACCTGGCGCAGGACGATCGGCAGGATTGGCACAGAAGATCCGACTGCTAGAAGCTATAACCTCAGCAGCTACATTGATCGGCGGACGCGCATCTAAATTTTACAGTCAATTTTGGTGTCCCGCCGATCCTAAAAATACAATTTAGAGGCCCAACAGCAAACCCGGAAGCCCTCGGTACGTCTGCAACCCCGCAGCTTGAGGAGTCAAACCGTCGCCCTGAACCCCCACTATTTTATTCGCTATAAACAAAGGAAAAATAATTTAGTGTACTTCTGTTCAAAAATGTCAGTTAATCCTATAATGAGTTTGGTTTTTTTAGAACAAAGTAAATGATGTATTCTTCTGTCGCACCGTCTTTTTTGCAGGGATATTGGCAAGATACTTTCAATCTCAAGCAGCATCTACAGGATTTTTTAAACTTAGATTTAGAAACAATTGAACAAGAGCTGGCACTCGGTCAACAATCCCTAAAAGAAATAGGGCATCGGGATTTTGATTGGGAAAAAGCTAGCGAGTTTTATCGCGATCGAGTCGGACAAGCTTACCTATTTGACCTCGGAGCTTGGCATATGTCCAATCAGGATTACATAGGAGGCACTTTAACCTTAATATCAGATATGGCTGTCGGTCGAGTTTTAGATTTTGGCGGCGGTATTGGCACTCATGCTATTGCAGCAGCTCTTTGTCCTCACGTAGAACAAGTAGTCTATTGTGATCTTAACCCCATAAATTGCAATTTTGTTCAAAGCCGAGCTGCTAAGTTAGGATTGAGTGAGAAGATTTTGTGTAGTCTAGAAGTATCTCCTACAGAGGCTTTTGATACGATTATTTGTTTAGATGTGATGGAACATTTACTCAATCCCAGTCAGCAACTGATGGATTTTCACAAAATGCTAGCTCCGTCAGGGAAGATTATCCTTAACTGGTATTTCTTTAAAGGTTTTAATCAAGAATTTCCTTTTCATTTAGAAGATAAGCAAGAGATGAACACATTTTTTACTAAACTTCAGTCTAATTTTATGGAGGTTTTTCACCCTCATTTAATCACCGCTCGTTGCTATCGCAAATTAACTGCAAGTTAAGAAATCAGCTTAAGGCTTATTTCCTAGAAAAAGTCCGGTAAGTAATGTATCTGAAAGTCCAATTATGTTCGATGTTGCGGTGATTGGTGCGGGTATGGCGGGGCTCAGTTGCGCTCAACGGTTGCGTCAAGCTGGTTATTCTGTGGCGGTTGTTGAGAAATCTCGCGGCGCGGGGGGACGTGTTGCTACCCGCCGCGTACAGGGTACGAGGGCCGATCACGGGGCGCGGTATCTGGAACCGCAGGGGGATGCGGTGCAGGGGTTAATTGAGGTTTTGGTCGATCGCCACATCCTCAAACTCTGGACTGATAGTGTCTGGGAATTCAGACAGGGGAAACTTTCTGCTATTCCTAATTCTTGTTATGTCGCAGCTGCGGGTATGAATGCTGTGGGTAAGTATCTAGCGGAGGGTTTAGAAATTTGGTTTGGGCGCCGCGTACAAGCTATTTCTACTACAGATAACCAAATGTGGCATCTTTCCCTTGAAGTCACTGATGACAATTTACAGAGGCCTCAAGAATTGATTGCTAAGGCTGTGGTTGTGGCAATTCCTGCACCTCAAGCTTTAATTTTTTTGGATGAAAAAATCGGTTTGTCGCCTGATTTTACGGACAAATTGCGTTCGGTCGAGTACGACCCTTGCATTAGCGTTATGGCTGGCTATCCTCCGTCAAAACAGCACGATTTGAGCAATCTAAATCCGCAGTGGAAATCTGTTTCTTTTTCCGATAATTCTGATTTAGCTTGGGTTGGTTTGGACAGCAGCAAGCGGCTCGATCCGCAGCAACCAGTGTTTGTGGTTCACAGCAGCGCAAATTTTGCAGAACGCCATCTAGAATCAATTGATTTGCCAACAGTCGGTCAAGAATTGCTCGATCGCACTTCTGGATATTTAATCCCTTGGCTGAAAGATCCGGAATGGTTGCAGGTTCACCGCTGGCGCTATGCTTTTTGTCGAAATCCTTTGCCTGTTTCTTGTTTGGCTGCGGAGGAGACTTTGCCGCTGGTTTGTGCAGGAGATTTGTGCGGGGAAGGTCAAATAGAGGGGGCTTTGCGATCGGGTTTGGCGGCGGCTATTTGGGTGAATTCTCAGTTGCAAAATTTGCAGTTAGATTCAAGCCTAAATTGGTAATATGGCTAAAATGAATGTATCGATTTGGCCTCTAATGCTATGATTGCCATCCCGTCTGGGTTTAGCCCGGAAGATTACCTTGCCCTAGAACGTGATAATACCGTCCGGCATGAATATCGGCGCGGTTTGGTGTACGCGATGGCGGGAGGTAGCGATGACCACAGCCGTCTCTGTATTAATTTTATAACTGCGATTAACCTTCACCTGCGCGATAGAGTTATAAAAAATCCATCTAACGACTTACGAAAAAATGGAAAAATGGTGTAAATTCCCACTTTTCCAAATTGTTACTTTTGTGCTGTTTCCTGTTGTTGTAAGTCTTGTTCTTGCATCTGCAATAATTCGGGAACTGTTACGAAACTGTACCCTTCATTTCTCAATCGAGCAATAATATCAGGCAAAGCTTTTACAGTTCTTGCTCGATTGCCGCCGCCGTCGTGCATCAGCACAATGCCACCGGAATTTGCCTGCCTCATCACGTTGTCTATCAAAGATTCCGTAAGGGTGCGCCAATCAAAAGAATCAGCAGACCACATCACAACTGCATAATTTTTCTTTTGAGCATAAGCTGTCAATCCATTGTTTAAAATGCCTCCTGGCGGGCGGAACATCGATGTTTGGATGCCGGTCAAGTCCTCAATTAAGGATGAAGTGCGATCGATCTCGCGAGCGGCACCGTCTTCGTTATACTGAAGGTATTGATGGTTCCAAGTGTGATTGCCGATCGCGTGACCGGCTTCTGCGACCTGTTTGCCAATTTCGGGAGAATTTTGCAGGTATTTTCCTACCCAGAAGAATGTAGCCTTAATATTATTTTCCTTGAGAATATCTAGGATTTGTGTAGTTGTTTTTGGCCAGGGGCCGTCGTCAAATGTCAGGGCGATCGCCTTGTGCTGGGAGTCGAGTTTCGCGTGACGAATGGTTGTACCTTGAAACTGCGACGGTACGGCTGATTGAAATCGGATTGCCTGCAATTGGGTTAGAGCATTTTGGGAAAAGTCAACTCGATGGGCGATCGCCTCGGAGAACTTATTAATATTGGACATCGGCGGTTGTTCTTGCGACTGGGATACGGCCAAGACTTGCGCCTGAATCGGTTGCAATGGCTGACTGGCCCGCAAGTTAATCGGCCATGTCACACCCAGCAAAAAACTTCCTGTTGCTGCCATAAAAGCAACGATTAAAGTTTTTCGCCGCCTCCACAGCAGTTTCAATTTTGTCACGTCATTCTCTCCTTCACACCTTGCACAGTTAATTTGAGATTTTATGTTGATATCAAGTTAATCCACTTAAGAGGATAATCTTAAATTGGACAGTCCGTAAAAATGCTACTGGAAATAACCGATCGCGGGGAAGTCCGCCCGGATAAAAAAATTTAAGATTTGTGTGCCACAAATCCCCTAACCCATAAAAACGTGGGATGGGTGAACTTTTTCCCTAGCCAGGGGGACGGCCCTCAAGTCGGATTCATGGCACGATATTCTTAGGGAGTCAGCCCGCATCAGCCCGCGTCCCTACCGGACACTGCAAGTTGATTTAACCTGAGATGTTGCACCATTCTCAATAAGCTTTTTATGAACAGGCTTTTCGGCCTGTTCCACAAGAAAATTTACTCTTTGTGGAACAGCCATCTTGCCTGTTCTTGAGAATGGTGCAAGATGTGAGGTTAACCGGATTTGATATGAGGGCGATCTCGCGCCCCCAGCGTCGTAAAATTAACTTTTAGGGCCGATTCTCTCTTTGTACAAGCCGACAATCCGATCGATAACTTCAGCAACAGTCAGATTGTCTGTTTGAATTTCCACAGCATCGGCCGCTTTACGCAAAGGTGCAACCTCGCGGGTGCTGTCTTTTTCGTCCCGCAGGGCGATGTCTTGTTCCAATTGGGCCAAGCTAGTATTAGCCCGATCGGTATCTTTAAGTTCTAACAGCCGCCTGCGCGATCGCTCTTGTACCGAAGCCGTCAAAAAAATCTTTAGTTCCGCATCGGGAAACACGTTAGTGCCGATATCGCGGCCTTCTGCTATAATTCCGCCTTTTGTGCCGCAGCGCCGCTGTTCCTCCACCAGAAACTGCCGCACGGTGGGAAGCGCCGCCATTTCCGACACGCGGGATGTCACTTCCAAACTGCGAATTGCCTCGGTTACGTCTTCGCCGTTAATCTTCAACATCTTTGATGCGGGATCGAGGTTGTATTCCAAATAACTGGCACTGATTAATTCGGCGATCGCACATTCGTCGGAAATTGGCGTGTCTGTTTTCAATGCCAGCCAAGTCAGCGCCCGATACATCGCACCGGTATCCAGATAAAATAAGTTCAAAGCAGTTGCGGCAAGGCGAGTTACGGTAGATTTGCCAGCTCCCGCCGGGCCGTCGATCGCCACAATGGGCCGGCGATTCCTGAGAATTATATTGTCAATCAAACGAGTAGAGCCAACTCTGGCGGCCACGGCTAAAAGTCCCGCTGTTTCCACAACCTGCAACGGCGTCAAAGTGTCGGGATGGACGAGTTCGGCGTATTCGAGCTTGACTGCGGGTTCTCCTGCGACTGCTGCGTGGGCGGCAGCGAGTGCGGCTGCTGCGGTGCGGTCGCCTGAAGAAAAAGTTTTCGAGGCTTGTTGCAGCGCGCGGTAGAGTACGGAGGCTTGCTGTTTTTGCTCTGCTGTTAAATACTGATTGCGAGAACTCATTGCCAGTCCCGACTCTTCGCGGACGATCGGACAAGCGACAATCTCTACAGGCAAGTTAAAATCCAAGACCAGCTTCCGAATAATTGCTAGCTGCTGGGCGTCTTTTTGACCGAAATAAGCTTTTGTCGGCTGCACCAAACTCAAAAGTTTAGTAACAATTGCCGCGACGCCCTGAAAATGACCGGGCCTTGCTTTGCCGCACAAAACCGATGTCATCGCCGATGGCGGCACTACTTGAGTTAAGGATGAAAGGTGAATCTCTATCTGTTTTTGGGCGGTTTGCTCTGTTTCTGTACGCGCGGCGAAGCTATCCCGTAGGGAATCGAGCGCTTGGTTGCCGAACATTTCCGTTGCTGAGGGAGCAAATATGGCATCAACCCCAACTTGTTCGCACAACAGCCGGTCTTGCTCGATATTCCGAGGATAATCTTGAAAATCTTCTGTCGGCCCAAATTGCAGCGGGTTGACAAAAATGCTGACCAGGGCGATCGCATTTTCTTGCCTTGCCCGCTGGATCAAGCTGAGATGCCCTGCGTGCAAAGCTCCCATCGTCGGCACCAAACCGACTGTCAAATGAGGTGCAGTAGATTTTTGTGAATTTAAGTAGCAGCGAAGTGCTGCAATGGTAGTAAACAGGCGCACCGGTAGAATCTCCTGAAGGCATTCTGCAGAAGGCAGAATTTGTTTGTCGGAATTTGTTCGACTTGACATCTTGCATCATCCTCAAGAACAGGTAAGATGCCTCTTCTACAAATAATGGTGCAAGATGTCAGTTTTATTCTACTTTCTGCCTTCTACACTTCGGATAACTTTTGTATTCGGCCTTAGACTACCGTTCAGCGTCCAACAGTTGTTTGCTGCGGCGGTTCGATCACTTCGATTTCCACTCTGGCTACGCCACTGCTGATCATTCCTAGCACGTTGGCGGCGCCGGCGGACAAGTCAATGAGCCGATCGCCCACATAGGGGCCGCGGTCATTAATACGGACGACTACGGTGCGGCCGTTGTCGAGATTTCTCACCATGACTCTAGTTCCAAAAGGCAAATTTGGGTGGGCTGCGGTCAAATCATTTTGGTTGAAACGCTCGCCGCTGGCGCTGAGGTTGCCGTCAAATCCCGGGCCGTACCAGGAAGCCCAGCCGCTGAGGCGCACTTGAATTGGGCCCAGAGACAGCACAGCGGGTTCTGGTTGGGGTTTGCCTGCGACTTCTTCCAGGGGTGGGGCGTTGCCCAGAAGCCGGCGGAGGCGATTGGTTGCTTGCAGGGCGTCTCGGCTAAAGTTGCTGGTGGTGTCGGGGAGGATTGTTTCGGCGTTGATGTTTACCAAGTCCTCGCCGTTTGCCTGGATAATGTAGCGATCGCCTTTTTCCCACTTAACGGTAATGCTGTTGGGATCGATGTTGTTGCGGGCTAGCTGATTGAGTCTTGCTGCTAAGCTTGATGCCCGCCAAACTGAATCAGGTTCTTGGTTACTGTCGTTGCTGGCAATGTTTCCGACTTTGGGATTTTCTCTCGCGCCCGCTACTTTTGACGGACTGCTAGCACTGGGTTGGCTGTTGCCAGTTTCTCCCAAAGGCGTGTTTGTTTCCGGATTCGCGTTCAGAAAGGTGATGACTGGAATGTTTCGCACGTAGACTGTCGCTGCTTGTCGCCCGCCTAAGTCGTGGGGCTGAATTTTGGCGATCGAGTCTCGGGCAATTTCAGCTCTTGCTTGATACTGATACTGTCCGACTTTTTGCGCTTCGACCCGAGTAGCGTTTAACTGTCGGGACGGTTGGGTGGCAATTACTTGCTCGGAAACCTGAGAGTTTTGGTTGTCGGCACCTGTTGCTTGTGCGTGACAAGAGGATGCCGTTCCTACCATAGGAACTAACAGGACAGCTAGTAGACCACCAACAAATTTTTCCTTCATACGTCCATTTTTGTGAATAGCCATTGCCAACCGAGATTGGAGGATTGGCCATTTGGCGGCGGGCGTCAAGGATTTCTCTCTTGCCCTTCGCCATTCCCCCGTGAGTCAAAGCAAAGTATCCGGGTGCGTTTTTGCTTTAATGCTTCTACCCCAAAAAAAATTGGCGGAAACTTCCCTGACACTTGACAACTCATACTCGATTCGCAATTTGTGTTTTGTTCACGAACTGCAACAGACTACCACAAACTTTTGTGCTTGGGGATCGCTGGGATCGCGATTTTCACCCAATCTTCATCAAATTTTCTCAAAACCCTCTATCATAAAATCCTTTAGTGCCACGGGTTACAGCCGTTTCAGCCATTACGGAAAACTTTACAAAACTTTACAAAACTTTAGTGTATTTTGTGAGCTACGGAATGGCTAGTCTTAAAAAAGCTGTTTGTCAACTGTTATGGGAATAAACTAAAAATTAGAAGAAATCGATTTGGCGGACTTATGGATTATCGAGAAGCAGGTGTGGATGTTGAGGCGGGCAGAGCTTTTGTCTCGCGAATCGGGAGTATGGTCAAGAGCACGCACCGATCGGGAGTTTTGGGCGGATTCGGCGGGTTTAGCGGTTTTTTCAGCGTCCCGGAGGGTTTAAAAGAGCCGATTATGGTTTCGGGTACTGACGGTGTTGGGACTAAGTTGAAATTGGCCCACAATCTCGATCGGCACGACACGGTAGGTATCGACTTGGTGGCGATGTGCGTCAACGACGTGCTGACATCCGGGGCCGAACCCCTCTTTTTTCTCGATTATTTAGCCACGGGAAAGTTAAATCCCGAACAATTAGCTGCGGTGGTGGCCGGGATTGCTGACGGTTGCAAGCAAGCGGGCTGTGCTTTACTCGGAGGGGAAACGGCAGAAATGCCCGGTTTTTACCAAGCGGGTGAGTACGATTTGGCGGGGTTTTGTGTGGGAATTGTCGAAAAGAGCAAATTGTTGGACGGTTCCCAGGTGCGGGTGGGAGATGTGGCTGTGGGGCTGGCGAGTTCGGGCGTGCACAGCAACGGTTTTAGTTTGGTGAGAAAAATTGCGGGCGATTGCGGTTTTGACTGGCATTCCCAACCCGAAAAGTTAGGTGGCAAAACTTTAGGAGAAGTGCTGCTAACTCCGACTACAATTTATGTTAAACCAGTCCTCGAAGCAATTAAGAGCGGTCTAGAAATTCACGGCATGGCTCACATTACGGGCGGCGGTTTGCCGGAAAATTTGCCCCGCTGTTTGGGGGTTAATCAATCTGTGAAAATTGACAGCAATAGCTGGCCAAATTTGCCAATTTTCCAGTGGATTGCTGAAGCCGGCCAAGTTGCCACAGCAGATATGTTCAATACTTTTAATATGGGGATTGGCTTTGTGCTGTTGCTCGATTCCAGGGAAGTAGAACAGGCTGTTAAATGGTTTGAATCTCAGGGAATTGGTGCTTGGGCGATCGGGGAAGTGATTGAGGGGAAAGGAGAATTGATCATGGATAACGGTTAATGGGTAATTAATAAGAAGCAATCGCATGGGGTGAAGATTGCTTTGCTTTGTTTTATGCGTTAACAGACAATCTCAATCTGCATTCATCTGTGTATATCTGCGGTTAAATTTATACTTTTCAAAGTAACCGCAGAGGACGCAGAGGAGACAGAGGAAGAAAGAGAAAAAGGAATTCACAACAGATGACTCGTTGCTTTAATTTTAAATGAAATTGAAATCAGCTATTGTGCCTTTAAGTACGGTATAATTCAAAATCATTTCCGTCAATGAGTGCAAAAATTTCTGCCGAACGTTTAAATTAATTGAAGAGCTATACTATTTATTACATCGACTCTGAAATGAAGGATTGTTAATTGTTGAAGTGAGAAAATATCAAAAACCAAGTTAATATTTGTATCACAGTTTAAATAAAAAACACCTTATTAGGCTTGTACGTGACTCAAAATTTCCAAAAACTCCTGCACAACTAGATCCGGTTGTTCGCTGCATCGGGTAGCGTCGTAATGTTTGACAAGAAAGATGCCAGAATCTCTCAAAAGCCGATCGCACATTTCATCTTCTGTTGCGTTTGGATGGGATGATTCACGGTCAATGTTCAGCATCCCTAACTTGTTTTGGTAGAAGATCAGAAAGTCAGCTTCTAGATTCTGTCTACCTTCGGGTGTTGCGAGTCGGAGTCGGGAGTTGGGGATGTAGAGAGTGGAAGTGCGATCGAGTATTTCGGCAATTTTAACTTGTGCGTCGGAGTGAAGGCGAAAACCGTTCCAGTTAATTTCGTTTTCGGAGTCAGATAATTCAGTTTCGCTGTCAGAGGTTATTATTTTATCTAAATCGGTTTGAACATAATCCGCTTCATTTAAGTTGGCGAATAATCTAGCTCCACTTAAGTTAGCCCCGCTGAGATTTGCTCCGCTGAGGTTAACTTCTATTGTCAGATTTCGCTGTAGATTCACTTGAGTTCGCCGTAAGTATCGCTTTAAGACTGATTTGAGATTATCTTTTTTGACTTTTTCTTCTAGTGCTTTTGAAAGTAATTTCCAGAGTTTAGCACCAGCATCTTTGATATAATCATATTCATATTCAGTGCTGGCTGCAATTTCTTTATAAGACCGTCCTTCCCAGGATTGACGAAACACTATATCTTGAACTTTGTTGAGGCGATCGTAGTTGAGGGCTGTTTCTGCGATCTCTATGGCTTCGTCAACGGTCATGTGTCAAAGTCCCTTCACAGCTAAAACTTCTTCAAAACTAGATTATACTGCAACAAGTACAGAGTTGCACCAGGGCTTCGATCGACTCTGCTATTACTTTAATATTACTTTTAGATTACTTTTGTACTACTATTTTCCCTCTCAAGGCTGATGCAGAATTGCTATAGTTCTACAACAGCAATAGATGTGCGCCACTCTCATAGCTATTAATCTAGTGAGTTACTGGATAAGTTTTTGCTATAGTCAACGCCTCCGTCGCTCAAAAAATAAACGTCTGTTAACTAAATTGAGGAATTTCCTGTTATGGAACCTGTAACGCTGACAGCGATCGCAACTCTGGTCTTAATCAAAGCCACTGAGAAAGCGGCTGAAAAGCTTGGCGAGCAAGTCGTTGAGAAAGGTGGTAAATTGCTATCACTGCTGAAGCCGAGTACAGTAAGTGCTATAGAACTATCTCAACAGCAGCCATTAAATTATGGTAAAGCTGTTCTTGAATTAAATGCCACTACAGACCCAAAAGTTATTAAAGCAGTCGAAGACTTATGTACAGCAGTAAAGGCAAATCCAAGAATTGCTAAATTAGTGGAAGATCAGGTAAATACCCTTAGTTCTGAATCACAAAGCACTTCAAATTATACTAATGTAGCAAAACAACAGGTGAACATACCTCAAGGACCAGGAGCTTCTGTATATATAAATGAGCAAACCAACCACAATTGACCGGAGTCGCCCAATGGTGGGAAAAAAAATAATAAGCCAGGTACTGGTGTAATGAAGGGAACCGTTCTATTAGGTTTATTTTCTTTCTTGGCAGTAATTACTGTAGCAATACTAATAGTAGGCTTGCAATATCGTTATTCTCCTCCCACAGAAACACCACCACTTCCTCCTCCAACACGAAACGAGGGGAATACAGGTGAAGTTGTACCCCCAACTCCACCGGCAATAAATTTGCAGCCTCCAGTTTCGTCAGCGCTCACTCCACCTAAAACACCTGATATTGACCAAAAACCTGTCGTAGAACCACGAAAATCCAGCGATCCCAATATTGGCCTTTTAAAAGAAAGTCGCATTTTTCGGGATCGGCTCACCTCCAAAGACCAGGAAAAATCTTACTTTTTCACCCTAGATAAGCCAAGCAATGTCAGTCTTTACTTAGATCAAGTAACTAACCAAGTTGGAATGTGGCTCTATGTTGATACAAATGGTAATGGAATTATAGATTATGCAGAACAGATAGATACTACCTCGGCTTATAGCACTTCAACCGGAACAATTAATAGAACTTTAGGGCCAGACAGCTATATTGCTACTGTTAAATTTAAAGGTGGCAATAGTGACTATAACCTTCAAATTGTTAACAATACAAATGATGCAATTAATCTTAAATCTTTGCAAGAGCGTAAGACTTTTAGTCACACTGGTTCTTTAACTCGCCAAAATCGACAAAAATATTACTTATTTAGTCTGCAGAGTACCAGTAATGTCAACGTTGTCTTAGATCAAGTAACTAACCAAGTTGGAATGTGGCTCTATGTTGATACAAATGGTAATGGGGTTATAGATTATGGAGAACAGATAGATAGCGTTTCTGCTTATAGCAATTCAACCGGGACAATTAAAAGAAACTTAGGTGCTGATAACTATATTATTGTGGTTCAAGAAAAAGGAGGGAACACACCCTATACTGTGACTATGACTTCTCAATAGTAAATTAATACGTAGCTTCCTATGTGTGGATACTCAAATCAAAGAAATCATTATGACTCCCCCTCAAAACAACTCGAATCTTGTGCCTTGGCAATGGGCTTTAATTGGTGCTAGCTCGACTTTAGTGTTAGCCTTAGCTGGCTTTGGATTATATAATTTACTAAATCTTAAAACTTCTTCAACTTCAACTTCAACTTCAACGTCTACTCCTACGTCAACTTCAACTTCAACTTCTGTAGCTAATGCAACTCCTGAGAATTCTGTTGCTAAAAAATTGATAGGTCAATGGCAAGGGCAAATTTCTGGTCAGTCTGTAACATTAATCTTTACGCAGGAAGGGAAGTTATTTATTTTGGATACGCCTACTTCAGCTACCGAAATGGAGTATCAGACTAACGTAAATCATCAACAAAAAGACCTGGATATATTAGTAGGAGGTAAAATTACCGCGAGGACAATTTTTGATTTAACGGTCGATGGTCAGTTGCGTTTAGAATTAGATAATCTTGGAGAATCTCGACCCACATCTTTTAGTTCCAATGCAAGGGTTTTTCAAAAAATATCTGAGCAAACGACACTGCCCCCTAATGTTCAAGTAGTTAATCTCCAAAATCAACAAAACAAGGCTAGACAGGCAGAAGCAAAACAGTATGTTGGTTCAATGAACAGAGGACAACAAGCTTTTTACGCTGAAAATGCCAGTTTCTCATCTAGCATAGAAAAATTGCAATTAGGTATAAAATCAGAAACAGAAAATTACTCCTATAGCATTGTTTTAAGCAACGATAAGCGTTTTGTTCAATCAATTGGTTTAGCTAAGAAAGATGGATTGAAAAACTATACAGGTATAGTTTATTTAACTAAAAACTCGGATGGCAAATATACCTCTACACAAAGTAAACTATGCGAAAGCAATCAACCATCAAAAGAGCTTCCAGGAACACCAGCAGCTACTAACTTTCCCGACATACAATGTCCTTCAGATTTTTCAGAAGTGCTGCGGTGAAACTTTCCCCAAAATCAATCGATAATCCGCAAATTTATCTCTTGTCTCAAACACCTCAGTTGTTGGAGATAAGATTTCCACTTTATATGATGTTATGTTAATAACCAATAAAACTGCTTTGTAGTAAAGAGTTTAGTCTTTATTGACTAATATTTTCCCTATTCAGGACATAATTACTCACTACCAACTTGATGATTTTGAGGACACAAGTTCGCGCTACAAACTTGATGATTTTGAGACCGAAGTCCTGACTTATTAATAGGTGGCTATTAGACTTTTTGCCAAAATAGATAATATCTGCGTTTATTTGCGTTTATCTGCGGTTAAAAACAGAAAATCCAGAACTTTTGCAAAAAGTCTAACCACCAACCCTACTTAGTCTTGTCCAAAGTCCGCGACTCCAACCAAATAGGAATTGCAATCCAAGCAACTGCTAACAGCAAAGCAAATACCGCAAATTGAGCAGCCCAAGCTACCAATTTCTCTAAAGACACAACTTGTCCCAAGAAGTAGGATAAACTGACCATTACAGATGCCCAACTGGCAGCACCCAGAACATTGAACAGCGAAAATTTCCAAAAAGGCATTTCTGCAATACCTGCTAGGGGGCTAGCAAAAATTCGCAGCAATGCGATGAAACGGCCCAAAAATACGGCTTTAGCTGCATTTTTGCTAAACTGTTCTTTTAAGTCAAACAGTTGTTCTTCTCGAAAGCGGAAAAATTGTCCCAGCTTCAGCAGCAGCGGCCAGCCGCCGTACCTGCCGATCGCATAACCAAAATTTCCCCCCAATGTAGCACCGGCGATCGCACTGCCGAGCACAAACCAGTAATTCAGTTCCCCGCTGCCAGCTAAAAACCCGCCAGCAATCGTAATTGTCTCCCCTGGAAGAGGAACTCCCAGATTTTCCAGCAAAATTCCCAGAAATACTGCCCAGTAGCCGTAATCACGCGCAAACTGCTGAATAGTCTCTAACGATAAAAACTCAAAAGACATTCGATACTGCCTTCGTAAACTTTTGCAAAGCTCAATACATTTATATATTGGCTCGATTCAGCCAATAGTGCAATCTTTCGCTGTGATGAAGAACACACTGTTGTCGCGATCGCTGGCCCAACTAAAAATTAAGCTTTCAGGCATACTAGATGATATAGAGAATTGTTGCGGTTGCGTTCCGCGCGATCGCTAGCCAGTTTTCCTACTAAAATTTATCACAACGGCTCTCCCCACCAATTCCCACAAGGGCGATCGCCAATCCTAAAACATACGCTGAAATTCCCTGAGTCTCTCAACAGAGTCAGCAACTAAACTAACTTATTTATACTTTACGCTCGTAGGATAACTGCTATGGAATTTCCCAACTTCAACCAACCCATCGTCCTTCAACCTCACAACTGCCTCGACTCCCAAGCCGGCAGCCTCCTCCAGCAACAGCTAGCCGAGATTGTTCCCGATCGCCACAAACTCTGGGTAATAGACATGGCCGCCGTAGATTTCATCGACAGTTCCGGGATCTGCGCCTTAGTCGGCGGACTCAACGCCGCCCGCCACCGGGGATGCCGCCTCGTCATCTGCAACCTCTCAGCCACAGTCAAGCTAATTTTTGAAATTACTCAACTCGACCAACTCTTTGAAATCTTCGACAGTTTCGACCAAATAGTCTCCCCTGAAACTCCCGCTTTAGTTGCTTGATTAAAATGAGATCCCCAGTTTAAATCTCAAGTTTGCAAGAGACTTCAAGCAACCCCAGAGTTAATTTGTATATCATAAATAGGTTTATTTGTCAAGCAATACCAATGACAAACAAATAAATCCGGCACTTGAACGCCGACAGAAGCGATCGCAGGTGCAGCCGGAAAAGGCCAAAGTCGATCGAAACAAATCCTTTCCCCCACAAACCCGAACTGCATCAAATAAGTCGCCGGCGGCGCATTTAAAAGATTCAGCAAGCGGTAAGCCAACTCATACAACTGCTGTCGCCAAACATCCGACAAATGCACCGGTTGAGAGTAACTCAACTCGCCAGACTGCTTATCAGGTTCGCCACCGATCACCTCAGCATACAGTGGGCCCTTTGCAGTCAACACCACAGGCAGCCAAAAATTGCCACCCCCGACGGGACAAAGCAACTCCTGAGCCACTCGATCGCGCGCCCCCGAAACATTGGCACAAAATCGAAACACATCTTGAGCCGGAAAAACCAGATTTTCTGGTACATCCAGCGTCAAAGGACAAACGATCGCCCCACCCGGAGCGATCACGCCCGAATCGAGTTCAGAAACCCCACAAATATTGACTTCAGTTAAAGGATGAGATTGAGTGATCGCCGCCTTGAGACTTGCCGCCGGACTTTGCTCACCACCCGCCACAATCAAAACCTTAGACATTGCCAAAGCTCGGCATTTGAATTCCCCGATCGTCCGTTTCATCGACGCTCGGCAGATCCAAGCCCTTAGCCTTGCGGCTCCGCACAGCGAGACGGTAAGTGACGCTTTGCAACTCAGTGTGCAACTGGCGGTTTTCTTTTTGCAGTTGATCCAATTTTTCCTTAATTGGCTCGATCCGCTCGGCAAACTTCTGGCGGTAAACCCCCGGCAATTCCTGAACCACCTGTTCCAGCATCCGAGAGCGATCTGTCAATTCTTGCACCGATTGCCGCAGTTGGTAAACCTCAGCATCCCGCTCGGCGATTTGTTCCTGATAAAAACCCACCTGTTCTTCAACAGCTTGGAGTTGTTCCCGCATTGCCTGCATTTGAGCTTGGTGGCGATCGGAAACTTCCGGCGCCGGCACAAAACTAGAATTGCCCTTCACCAGCCTGAAAAGTTCTTGAGACAACTGCTGCACCAATTGGTCACGCATTTGCAGCTCTTCGGTGAGACGAGACACCTCTGATTGCAATTCTTTTGAGCTTACAAGTTTAGTTTGATTCACGATGACTCTCAGCTTTTGTTATATAATCTGTTTCTATTTAAAAATATCTTTCCCTTACCGCAGAGGCAAGAGGTACTTCAAAAGTTTTGAACCCATTAGGCTAAATCGAGCCAGCGGCCCGAGGTCAAGGGTAAAACTCAGTCTAACTCAAATCAGGCATCCACGTCATCACCTTAGTTTCTTGTCACTGAGATGTTGCACCATTTTCTCTTAACAGGCTTTCCGGCCTGTTCCACAAAGAATTAATTTGTTGTGGGGAGTAGGGGTTGAGCAGGAGAACCCGCCCAAAAAAGGATTAAGGACTATTGATATTGGTGCAACATCTCAGTGCCCATAGACACAGGTAAAATCCTAGGTTTTTTGTCAATAAACCAAGTTTATTAGCTTTTTTTGAGAATAGTTCAATATCTCATGTGTAACCAATTACAGCAGAAAGCACTTTGCCAGCTTCGTCCACTGTGCTGCCAAAACAGATAATCCCGTCCTCGTGACCGGCCATGGCCAGAATTTTGCGCTCGGCCAACTTCTCCTCCTCAAAAAGTCTAAACATTTCTAAGGCCATCTGGGGAGTGCCGTAAGGTATTTCTTTTCTAGTAGTAGGAATCTTAAACAGCAGTTGCTGCCATAGTTTAGGATTGTGGACATGAATTATCGCGCCCAAATCCTGTCTCTGAAAGTACAGGGCCCCGTGAGTCAGGGACTCCGACGAAGCTTGTACGGGGCCCCGGCAGCCGAGGTAATTTTTTTCTAAGTTAAATTCGGTAACAGTACAGTAGAATTCTGGTCCCAGAGTCTTCAAGTTTGCAGTCTGGGTTCCCGAAATCACGAATTGGCCGGAATTGCCGAGTCTGACGCTGGCGTTGCCAAACCCTATGCCATTTTCGTAGACGCCAATTAATCCCCAAGAGTGGAGCCGATCGCGCCAGTCCATCAAATCTGCTATGTTCCGGGCAGCTACAGGGTCTGCTTTTTCCCAGTCACAGCGGTACTTAACGACTCCTTCATCCATTTTTTTGTTTGATCAGACACGACTCTGACACGACAGACCTTGCCGAAGCTGAGACTTAATCGAAGTTGTCAACAAGTTGTCAAACAACTTTTTTTGGCTGCTGCCTTCTGTCTCCGTGCATCAGTGCCTTAACTAATCTACATTCCAGTGTCGCCGTAATTAGCGACCGACATTAGCAAAAAGTAAGCTAGGAAAGAAGAACCAATTATTCCAAAAATCATGATTTAGCCTCTAGGTGATTACAAAAGTTCAATATGAATATGTACGCTTTCAGTCGGGGAGTTTAATTTCAGGCTATTGCCCGATCGAGTTTCTGATGTGAAACTACATAACATCCTTGAATCGCTTATTGTCCTATACTACAGCATTTCTACTGAGGTGAGCTCTACCTTAATAAATATTTAAGGATAAAGTACCCTTAATTCGGTAACTCCGGCAAAAAGCAACCGTACATTTACTGATTTTTTATCATTATACATATAATGAAGCAAAAAGCAAGCGGAACACAAAAAATATTTTTTCGCCAGTCTGGGAGGAACTGGCACAATCTTCGGGTGATCTACGTTAGTCCACACCTCTGTCGATCGAGCAATTTTTAGCTCCGGGGCATCCTACAAGCTAAGAAAGCGGGTTGAGGGTAATATCATGTCGAGTAAAATCACCGCCACGCCAGCTCGCGTCGGCGGGTTCACCAAAATCTGTAGTATTAGTATAAGTTATACATCCCCTCAACCCGCGCCTGCCTAAAGGGGGATAGTCGATCGACCGAACCTGATATAAATCCTATTAAGAAACAAACAAGCCGATCGAGCAGTGAGGGCCCGATCGGCTAAATTTTTCTGTGAAGCGCGATCGCCCCCAGCCCTTTAAATGTGGAAGTGATACAAGATGCTGCCGTCGTCTTTAATTTCGCAATTGGCATTAAAGACTTCAGCTTGTTGGTTCAAAAAACGCTGAGCCACATCCGGCGACAGCCGCGTTTCCATCGCAAACCGCACCAGAGTTATTTCGCCGCGGCCTTCTTTGATCAGTCGGTACAAAGCACTTTGGAGCCTTTCGCTCTCTTCTCGCTGAAAAGCTGCTTTGTACTTCCAATCCGCCACCGAAGGAATCAAACCCCGGCTGACCAAAATCGCCAACAGTAAGCCAATTCCCAAAATCAGAGGCACTGTCGGATCGCTTGTGGGCGTCGCCACAATTTGCGGCACTGTAGCGGCGGCCAAACTGCTGACCATTTCTTTTTCAGACGCTTGCGTATCCGCCATTGCAAGCTGAGTTTTGTTGTAAAAGTCTTGCTGAAGCTTCATTTGCTGCAACAGACGAGCGCGCTCTCTTTCGTATTGGTCGAGTTTTTGCTGAGCTTGTTTCAGGTCTTGAGTGACTTGTGCCAAGCGTTGGTTGAGCGACTGATTGACTGATTGCCACCGATATCTGTTAATCAAGCGGCTTTTTTCCACCATGCCCTTCATCAACATATCCACCGTTTGGATTGCTTGCTCCCGATCGAGCGATCGATACCCAACAGCAATCTCTAAGGGTTGTTCCGGCTTGGAAATCTTGACGCTAGCATTTTGTCGAACTTGCTGGGGCGACAGCTTAACTGCATCTGCCACGGCTTTGACAACATTATCTGCCAGCAGAACCTCCGGGGTGAGTTGCTCTCCCTGCTTGAGAATTGTCGTGCCCGTGGTCGAAAATTTGACTGGCGGATTATTAGAAGTGAGAGTGCCTTGAGCCATGAATCCGGGGGGCGGGGCGAGGCGGTAGGCCAGGGCGCCTGAAATACCCATAATTACAGCAAAACTGCCTAGGGCAATCCATCTGTATTGATGTGCTGAAGATCTAAAACGTAAATTTCCCATTTTGATAGTCAAGTCATAACATTCGCTTGCCGCAGCTACTGCCAAACGCCAGAGCGATCGTTTCTTTCTGGTTAGTCAAATTGACTGCTGAAAATTTTCTCAGTTTGTACCTAAAAGCTATTAGCTTTTGAGAGTTGTCAATATTCATGAGCCCAAAAAACCGATCGCGCTTTTATTTGATCCGAGCTATAACTTCAGTTTTTGTCCTTAATAATTAATCTGTAACAAGGCTTCTGGAAGTCTACTGGCATCAGACTAGCACTCAGGCGTGCGATCGCCGCGCCTCCCCGTGTTTGTTGACATTCAAAACAGTCTCCTTTTCACCCTTGGCAATCCTCCAATTATCTTACGTCTTGGCGTCTTGCGGACGCGGTTGAAGAATAAAAAAAACCTTAAATAATTTGCCTAAAAACTTAACAAGCAAGAATTATACCATGCAGTTAAGAGTTTGCTGCGTATTAAAAAAAATTGTGGATCGGGGCGCGAGACCAGATCCACATATTCACATAACAATTATGGTTCGATCAGTTGATGGTTCGATCGAGCCTCAGAGGCGAATGTTCACAAGCCGATCGGCAAAATAAGACCCTCGCGGGCCATGACAGCCTTCGGAAAAGCGATTTGCACATCTTCGGCGATGCGATCAAGAAAATCGTCAGTATGAGCCGGATCATGGTGAAAAATCACCACTCGTTTCACCCGCGCCTCCTTAGCCATTCTCACCGCTTCCTGCCAAGTCGAGTGTCCCCAACCCACCTTCGGAGATTTGGGGTTGTGATATTCCTCGTCTGTGTACATCGCATCGTAAATCAGCACATCAGCGTCGAGGGCTAAATTGTAGACATTCTCATCTAGGCGATCGGGAAAATGCTCAGTATCCGAACAATAAACAACAGATCGTCCCTGCCAAGTCACCCGATATCCCATAGCAGTATTCGGGTGATTCAGAGAACCCGTCCTAATCTCAATATCGTCCAGCATCATCGTCTGGTTGTGATTGAGTTCGTAGAAATTCAAATCTGCCTGCAAACCCATCAGCGGCACCGGCGAATTCGAGTGGAGCACCCGTTCAACAAAGTGCCTTTTCATGCAATCTCCATCCGGCGGAGTCGCCCCATAAATATCAAAGCTATTGCCGCGGATGAAAGCTGGGGCGAACAGCGGGAAACCTTGAATGTGATCCCAGTGATAGTGAGTAAAAAACATATAAGCTTGCACAGGCATTTCTTGCACCAACTGGTCTCCCAGCATCCGCAAGCCTGTTCCGCCGTCAAAAATCAAGCGTTTGCCAGCGACTCGCATTTCCAAACAAGAAGTATTGCCGCCGTAGCGAACAGTTTCCTGTCCGGGTGTCGGAACACTGCCCCGCACGCCCCAGAACTGTACTACAAAATCATCTATGCCTTTTATTGATTCGGAGGGTTGAGGGCAATCAACGGGAGTTGCCGCTACAGAGGACAAGCTGATTTCCATTTTAAAATTCAGGCTTTAAGGTTCCACATTGTCCGTGATGGCGCAGCAGATGATCGCACAACACTAAAGCTACCATCGCTTCCACCATTGGCACAGCTCTTGGCAAAACGCAAGGGTCGTGCCGTCCTTTGGCAGCCAGCAGCGTTTCTTCGCCTTCTCGGGTAACGGTGCGCTGCTGCTGGCGAATTGTCGCAGTCGGCTTGAATGCCGCCCGCAAAATGATATTTTCGCCGTTAGCAATCCCACCCTGAATTCCGCCAGAGCGATTCGTCACTGTACGAATTACACCCTTATCATCAGTATAGTATTCATCATTATGTTCGCTGCCCTTGAGCAGAGTCCCGGCAAACCCGGAACCAATTTCAAAGCCTTTGCTGGCGGGCAAGGACATGATGGCTTTGGCCAAGTCGGCTTCGAGTTTGTCGAATACGGGCATTCCCAGACCTTTGGGTACATTGCGGGCGACGCATTCGACTACACCGCCGATCGAATCTCCGCTGTCACGAACTTTTTCGATCAGTTCAATCATTCTTTCGGCACATTCGGCATCTGGACAGCGGACGATGTTGCTTTCTACTTGTTCTAAGGTAACAGTGTCCGGGTCGGCGACACATTCTAAGTCTTTGATGCGTTTGACGTAGCCGACTATTTCGACTCCTGCTGCTTGTTTGAGAATTTTTTTAGCGATCGCCCCTGCTGCTACTCTACCAATGGTCTCTCTCGCCGAACTGCGACCTCCGCCTTGCCAGTTACGAATTCCGTACTTAGCATCGTACGTAGCATCAGCGTGAGAAGGGCGGTAAGTTGTCGCCATTTCGCCGTAATCTTGGGGGCGAGTGTCTTGATTGCGGACTAAAATTGCGATCGGCGTTCCCAAAGTTTTGCCTTCAAACACCCCGGACAGAATTTCGCAGGTATCTGCTTCTTTGCGGGGCGTAGTAATTTTGCTTTGGCCGGGGCGACGGCGATCGAGTTCTGCTTGAATTTCCGATGCGTCGATCGACACTAGGGGCGGGCAACCGTCAATTACTACTCCCACACCGCCGCCGTGAGATTCCCCAAATGTCGATATCCGAAATAAATGCCCAAATGTGTTCCCCATGATGCTTTAGCCTGACACCTAATAATTTTTAGCTTAAATGGAATAGAGATTTACTGTATTTATGAAAAATATACCATTGACGAGTAGGCGACAGGCGATCGCCTCACAGCATCACTCCCTTCCCACCCCTAGAAGAATATCTACCAGGGAGAGAGGGAGAGACAGAGAATAGGAGATATCTGGAAACACACTTAAATTCATCCGTATATCCGTGTCCGAATCCGTGTTGTGCCTTCCTTCTTCTTTAGTCTTCGTGTTCTTCAAAAGGATCTCTCAATTCCTTAGCGGGAGGGCCGAAAGCCGTGTAGATCGAGAAACCGGTGATGGCCACCAGACACACACCGAGAGAAATGCCGAGAACTGCTGCGGGTTCCATATTTGTGATCGATTATGAGTGCTCCACTCTATAATATTACAAAAAATAACAATCCGTCTGAAAGTCTCGTGATTTTAGGCGCTGTACGGTATGGCAGCCAACCGCCACTCCCCGTTTTCCGAGTACCCCGGCAGCATTTCTGAGAAATTGCGATCGCAATTAGCGGTAGAAATATGTCAAACTTTTCTGTAGAGATTCATTGCAGGTGACTTATGGCACAACGGACTTGGTTAGGAGATATACTCAAACCCCTTAACTCGGAATACGGCAAGGTAGCCCCCGGCTGGGGAACCACGCTGTTGATGAGCGTGTTCATTGGACTGTTTTTCGTGTTCTTGTTGATTATTTTGCAAATCTACAACTCTTCTCTGATTCTGGAGAGTGTGGATATGGATTGGTCGAGTCTCGACCGCTAAAAATTGATCGCAAAACAGTAAGGCTAAAAGTAAAAGCTGAGGGTTGAGGAGAAAGGGTAAAAGCTAAGTTTTCCCGTTTTTCCTTACCCTTTCCGATTACTTTTGCCATAAATAAACAAAAAGTAACTAAACAAATTGCAGGAGAAAAACCATGAATATTTTTGGCATTGGTTTGCCCGAAATGGCAGTTATTTTTACGATCGCCCTCTTGGTATTTGGTCCGAAAAAATTACCTGAAATCGGTCGGAGTATGGGGAAAGCAATTCGGGGCTTTCAAGACGCTTCGCGGGATTTTGAGTCGGAGTTCACGCGGGAAGCTAAGCAGTTAGAAGAAGCAGTAGCAACTAGCAGCAAACAGGAAACTGAAAAACTCGCAGCGGCTACTCCTAAGAAGGAAGATAGCACAGACAGTTAAATGAACAACCCTCAGAAGTCGGAAACACCAGCGGAGTTAGTGATTCCCCAGCTAATAGTTGGGTTAGGCAATCCCGAACCTAAATACGATCGCACCCGACACAACATCGGCTTTAATGCTGTAGATGCCTTAGCTAAAGCTTGGCAGATTTCCCTGTCGGAAAATCGCAAATTTCAAGGCATATTTGGCGAGGGAAACCGGCCGCGGGGACAGAAAATCCGGCTACTAAAACCTCTAACTTACATGAATCTGTCGGGTCAATCGATTCGGGCGGCGACGGATTGGTACAAAATACCTGCGGAGTCGGTATTAATAGTATACGATGATATGGATTTGCCGATCGGGAAATTGAGAATGCGGCTTGCCGGTTCAGCCGGCGGACACAACGGCATGAAATCCACAATTTCTCATTTGGGTACAGACAAGTTTCCCCGCTTGCGGATTGGCATCGGCAAACCTCAAAACGATGCTGCTAAAAATGAGAAAGATACGATTTCCTTCGTGTTAGGAAAGTTTTCCTCAGAGGAAAGTCAGTTAGTAGAAAAAGTGCTTAAACTGGTTGTAGAAGCTGTGGAACTAAGTCTACATCAAGGAGTAGAAAAAGCCATGAGCCTTTACAATAGTCGCACAATTGCAGAAACAAACGCGGAAACAAAAAGGTGAGTTCGAGACGTTTGCCTGAAACAACTGCATATGTCCGGGTTACTGGTCAATCTTGGCAAAAAGGCACGATTGAGGGTGAAGTGACTGCCGGCAATTTTGAATGGCAGTTTCAGTGGCGGTTCACGTCAGAAAAAACACTGATTCTTGAGCCTTCTCAGGGTAGGGCATTGATTCAGGAACCGCTGCACCGTTTCCTGGAAAAATGGGATTATCAGCTTGAACCAGGTGGCGATTATTCGTTTACGGTTCGGGCTGAGTTTTAAAATCTTAGTAATGGGAAATTGGGAAAAGGTAATGGGGAAT
Source organism: Microcoleus sp. D3_18_C4 (assembly GCF_036702355.1). NCBI lineage: Bacteria > Bacillati > Cyanobacteriota > Cyanophyceae > Oscillatoriales > Microcoleaceae > Microcoleus > Microcoleus sp. D3_18_C4. Next base: position 22,465 of record NZ_JAUBTF010000044.1, on the reverse strand, counting down.
GCAAACTTTCTGTAGTAGTATCTCCCGATTCCAGTAATTCTTTAATTAATTACGGGAAAAGGCTGTAATGGGAAATTGGGAAATGGTGATCGGGAAGGCAAACTTTCTCTAGTAGGAGGTCTCGATTCCAGTGATTCTTTAATTAAAGCAGGGTTCATCCCTTCTCGGTAAGCCCCGCAATAATACATTGTCAAAACAGCTTTGTAAGCCCAGTGATTGGAAGGTACATCGCTAAAAGGATTTGGCAGGGTTTCAGCCTGATTCTGCACGCAAGCAGTGAGAATTTGTTCTCGCAATTGCTGCACTTGAACTAAAGAATTATTTGGCTTGACTTGTGCGGTATTTTGTGCCTTTGCAGGAGCTAAAAAGCCTGTATAAATTAACAGTGTAGCAGTGGCAAAGAGGCTGAGTTTCATAAGTTTATAAATTTCTGAATAAGTTGATTGGTAGTGAGGACTTTAGTCCTCAAAGCTGTGGCAAATAAGGTCTCTTCGTCCTTACTACAAACCTTTGGAATGTTCGGACATTTTTTGCATTCGCAAAGCCAATACACTCAAAAACAACAGCCCCACTGCGCCAGCTAGCGGATTGCCGTTAACTCCTGTCACCCACTCGGGTACAGATCCCGAATATCGCACTAACTGCCCGATGTTAATCATGTAATATCCCCAGACTAAACCTGCATGAAGCCCGATCGACAAACCGAGGCGATTTTGGCGCGATCGTTTTCCCCAAACCAGAATCAAACCCAGCAACAACAACCCCGGAAACTGCGGCCAACTCCCCAGCATTGCCGCGACAGGTTTGATAAAATGAGATAGGGCAAACACCAGGCTATTTGCCCACAGAGATATTTTATAATTGTAATCCCGCTGCAACTCGTCCAGCAACCAACCACGGAATACCAACTCCTCCGCAAAACCGACTCCAAGGGCGCTTAAAAGCCCTTCTGCGATGATTCTAGGCAAATTATCAGAATTTTGCCACGCGACTAAGCCGAACAGCCCTTGCACCGCAAATAAGCTGAAAGTGAGCAAAAGCCCGATCGCCAATCCAATTAAAAGCTCAAAACCGTTTTTTCGCGTATTGGCTAAACCGTAACTTTTGAGTAATTGGGTTTGTCCGTAAACCTGTTTTCCCCAGCGCGGCACTAGGAACAGAAACTCAGTAAACAACAATCCCATTGTCAGAATAGTTGCTAGGTTACTATCTTTAACTAACAGATAAATTGGTGCTGCTAGCGGCAGCCAAATTGCTAGCAAAATTAATAGGAAAATTATCACACGTAAAGGAAATGGATAAGTGGCTATTATTTGGCAGCGGTTAATCATTGGTTACAATTTACTTGCTGAGAGATTTTAATTTTTAGTAAAAATAAACATAACACGGGTCGGACGCATGAGTGAAATAGTCAACAACACTGTCGCTTAAATGAGTGACACTCAAATGGTGTAGCACAAATAAGTGTCACTCCAAAAAGCGACTGTAAACTCCCCAATACTGCCACTTATATATGGAGTATCACAATATGAAAGGATAAATAAAAATGTCTCAGCAAGATCCTACAAGTATCGATTTAACCAGTAGTGATTTTTCGTTTGGAGAAATGTCAGTCGATGACATAGCTGCGATCGCAGCAATAGAGGCTGGAATTAGCGATCCAACACATCCAATCGAGGGCGAAACTGCACCAATACCTAGCATCCCACCGCTACCGATCGCACCGACCGCAATTCCGATCGCCAAACGGCCCGTCAGTGGGCGCTACCGCGGTACATTAGGCAGCTTTCAACTCGAACTCCGGGTTGACGTTGATCGCACTCGACCAATGAAGCGGTTAAGCGGCGACTTCTTCCAAGTCAGCGGCGGTACGACTACCTATTTTGGCTCCTTTATCGTCGATGCGCCGACGATAAAGGTAACAGCTTCTCAAGTCGTCATCAAGGGCCTCGGAAGCTTTACCTTTGCCGCCGGATCTCCCGTAATACAGGTGACAATCCAGCGCAAGTTCATCTTCCAGCCGCAGGCGCCAGCAACGGTGGAATTTTTCACAAAGGGCGGAGTCGCCGGAGCAACTTACACTTGTGTCTTCGAGTCTGTCTATTTCCGCAGTCTGCGACTAGAAACAGACCAGGTTTCCGATGTTGTCACTCCCATATTCAGCAGCTACAACACGGGTTCCCTGCCGTCGGGGGGGCCAGCGCGCAACCTCAGCGTCGTCAGTTCCTATGCAGAAGCTGGGATCGAGATGATCGCAACAGCAGGAAACAACGTCATCAATATCGATGAAGCTGGTGCGGGCGCTAAATGGAGCAACTCAGAACTGCACGCTTCGATGCAGAAACACTTCACCTTGTGGCAGGATTTGCCGCAGTGGGCTGTTTGGCAGGTAGTTGCTCAACTTCACGACCTGGGCCCTGGGCTCTACGGCATCATGTTTGACCAGCAAGGGAAGCAGCGGCAAGGCTGCGCCGTTTTTCATCAAGGTATAGGCGGCGAAACTGCCGAAAAGCTGCGATTGCAGCTCTACACTTATGTTCACGAGCTGGGGCATAGTTTTAACTTGCTGCACTCGTGGCAAAAGTCCTTGGCGACGCCCCCTGGTACGAATCGCCCGCTGGCGCTGTCTTGGATGAACTATCCCTTTAATTATCCAGGACCGGGTGGCGAGGCTACCTACTGGAGCCAGTTTGCGTTTCAGTTTGACAATGAGGAGGTCATCCATCTCCGCCATGCGTTCCGCAACAATATTATTGTGGGTGGAAACGACTTTGCGATCGGCTCTGGTCTGGGCCAGGAAGTGATGGCCGATCCGATTCGCGATGAGTCGGGACTGACTTTCAGTATCTCTACCAACCAAAAGAGCTTCGCGCTAGGTGAGCCTGTGGTACTGCAATTAATGCTGGGAACGACGGCTGCGGGTGGGCGCCGGGTGCATACTTGGCTGCATCCGAATTGCGGCTTGGTCAAAATCGTGATTCGCAAGCCTAGCGGCGCAGTTGTGGTTTATGAACCGCTAATCGATCATTTAGTTGGTCAGCGAGAAAGCACGATCGCGCGCGATGATGTAATTCCAGAAAGCGCATATATCGGCTATGGCAAAGACGGATTTTATTTCGATCAACCCGGAAATTACCGGGTACGGGCGGTCTATGGGGCTTTGGACGGTTCAGAGGTATTCTCGGATATCATCACTATTCGCGTTCGCTATCCTGTGACGCCAATTGAGGAAGAATTGGCCGCTCTGTTTATCGGCGACAAACAGGGTTCTTTGCTCTATTTGCTGGGTTCGGATGATGAGTCTTTGCGAAGCGGTAACGATGCTTTTGAGGAAGTTCTAGCAAAATATCCGAAACACGCGATGGCAAACTATGTTCGGATGGTGAAGGGTATCAACGCTAGCCGTGACTTTAAAACGATTACCGACGATCGTGAAACCCGGGTGATTGTACGCCCTGCGGAGTTGGATGAAAGCGCCAAGTTGCTGACAGCAGTCGCCGATTCCAATATTCTCGACCCTGTTTCGGCACAGATGTCCCTTTCCTGTTTAGCTGAGGTTCAGGCTAAAACCGGCGATGAGGATGCTGTTAGCAAAACCTTTAGCAAAATCTCAGCAATGGAAGTCAAGACATTGCGATCGGCAGCCAAGAAGTAAAAAGTGAATTGGTGAATTACCCAGAAGATTGCTTTACTTTATTTTAAACTAAATAAGTAAAGCAATTTTTGTTAGTTTGTACAAAACACTGCTAGCAACAACTTCACAGCATTAATGATAAGTCTGTTGTTGGTTCGACACCTGATAATTCTGTTGGCACTTTTGGCGATCGGGTCTAGCTGCGTACCCGATCGCCCCCAAGCCGATTTTTTTACCCCTTACCATTACCAAGCGAGTACCACTATGCGTTTATCGATCAAACTTCGCGACGGTTTCAGCAATAGTACGGTCATTATAGAAGTCAACGGACAGCAAGTCTATCGCAAGTCAGGCGTGACTACAGATTTGACGATTTCCTTCGCGGATGCGGTGGAAGTTCCTGTTGAAGAATCCACAGTTAAATTGAAGGTGGCGGTGGAGGGTGGCGAGACGCAAACCAAGGAAATCCGAGTGCAAGATACTCCTTTTGTTGATGTCTGGATTCTTAACGGAAAAATGGAGTTGCGAGCATCCAAGGAAGAGATGCCGATGCTTTAGCAACTAGCCGATTCCACGGGAAATTAAACATTGACATCTTGCGGTTATTTCATAATTGTGCAAAGCCGATTTTTGGGCGCTGCGAACTGGTGCGGGCTGTACGCAGCAGACAGAAACAGGTACAATAGCATTGTATCTGTTGCAACTTTAGGTAAAATAAGTTAAAAAGCCAGGTGACAATGACTGAAGCCTCCGATTTTTCCAATGTCGATCGAGAATTAGATGACACAATTTTAAGCTTCGCAGACATTCAGGCAGAACTCAACCTGCGCCACGCTAAAGATGCTCTGCGAGATATAGTAGAAAATCTCGACTTGACAGTTCAAGAGCGAACTGGACTGGAACCGGAAATTGGCGGGTTAGAGAAAATGCTCGACAAGCTAGAGCGCGCTTGCGTGCAAATAGCTGTGTTTGGGATGGTGGGAAGGGGAAAATCTTCGGTTTTGAACGCGCTGCTAGGTCAAAATGTGTTTGAAACTGGCCCGACTCACGGGGTGACTCGCACGACGACTATCGGCCAGTGGGATGTCGGAGAGAGAATTGATGAGAATTTGCCCGATGGCTTACGCCCCGCTACGCTACGACTTTCGCCAGTTATTTACCGTTTGTCGCAAGTTGAATTAGTCGATACTCCGGGAATAGATGAAGTTGACGGCGAAACTCGCGAACTTTTAGCCCGCCGCGTTGCTCAACAAGCAGATTTGATTTTGTTTGTGGTTGCTGGCGACATTACGAAGGTGGAATACGCAGCACTTTCGCAGTTGCGGGAAGCCGGAAAACCGATGTTATTAGTGTTTAATAAAATTGACCAGTATCCTGATGCAGACAGGCTGGCAATTTATCATAAAATTCGAGACGATCGCGTCAGAGAATTATTGTCTCCCGATGAAATTGTGATGGCGGCGGCTTCGCCTTTGACAGCGAGGGCGGTGCGCCGTCCCGACGGCAGTATGGGTGTGCAAATGACTCGCAGTTTGCCACAAGTGCAAGATTTAAAATTAAAGATTTTGGAGATTTTAGACCGAGAAGGCAAGTCTTTGGTGGCGCTGAATACGATGCTGTGTGCGGGGGATATTAACGAGCAGTTGGTGCAGCGAAAAATGGAGATTCGAGATGACGCGGCTAATCGAATTATCTGGAACGGGGTAATGACGAAAGCGGTAGCGATCGCACTTAATCCAATTACTGTAGTTGATCTTCTTAGCGGTGCGGTAATTGATGTGGTGATGATCTTAACTTTATCTAAAGTTTACGGCATTGCGATGACGGAAGCGGGCGCGGTGGAATTGCTGCAAAAGATTGCGATTAGTATGGGGGGAATTACTGCGGGGGAATTGTTGGCTAATTTTGGTTTGAGTTCTTTGAAAGGATTGTTGGGTTTGGCGACGCCGGCGACGGGGGGTTTGGCTTTAGGGCCTTATTTGTCTGTGGCGGTGACGCAAGCTGCGATCGCGGGGGTTTCTTCCTATGGTATCGGTCAAGTTACTAAGGCTTATTTGGCTAATGGTGCTTCTTGGGGAGATGATGGGCCAAAGGCTGTGGTGAGCAAGATTTTGTCTTCTTTGGATGAGGATTCTATTTTAAATCGGATTAAGGAGGAGTTGCGGGCTAAGTTGGATTTGGGAAGTGTGGAAAAACAGAAATCTTAGCGATCGGCTGTTTTACGTTGACCCAGCAATTATGGCGCAGCCCTGGCGCAATCCGGCAGGGGTTTAAACCCCTGCCTCAAAGCTAAATTTGTGTGAAGACAATTTAACAAATTATTAGGATAACAACCTGTTACCAATTAGCAATTATTACTATATCTTACTAACTCAAAACTTATGCAACTGGCACAGGTGGGGCGATTACGGCAAATAAGGTGTGCTGTGCACACCCTACTCTAATTCCGCGAAGGCGAACTTTGTTTGTGTAGCCGCCAATTCGATTCGGCGGGTTAAGATCGAATTTTTAATCCTAATCCGAGTCAGCGGCTTAACATCGGGTTTTCAACCCTAATTCGCTCCTATTTATAACCCCTATTTTTCTCCGACCAAATGCGGGTTGGTAGTCCCCAAACGTAGACAAATCCTTCGGCAGCTTTGTGATCGAATTCGTCCTCTGCGCCGTAGGTTGCTAAGTCGAAACTGTACAGTGAATTGTCAGATTTGCGGCCGACAATCGTCGCATTTCCTTTGAATAGTTTGAGCCGCACGGTTCCAGTGACTCGCTTTTGCGTGTCCTGAATAAATGCGTCTAAAGCGGTTTTCAAAGGATTGTACCAAAGACCGTTGTAAATCATTTGGCTGTAAGTTTCTTCGATGCCGCGCTTGTATCGCGTGACATCTGCTGTCAGGGTCAAACTTTCTAAGTCTTGGTGCGCGTGCATCAAAACTAAAATCGCTGGTGTTTCGTAAATTTCCCGCGATTTAATCCCGACTAAGCGGTTTTCAATCATGTCGATGCGCCCTACTCCGTGATTTCCAACTATTTCGTTGAGTTGGGAAATTAAGGCAACTGGTGATAAATCTTTGCCGTTTAAAGTGACAGGATTCCCGCAATCAAAACCGATTTCTAGGTATTCGGGTGTGTCGGGAGTTTGCTCGATCGCCTTTGTCATCAAATACACCTCTTCCGGCGGTTCCGCCCAAGGATCTTCGAGGATTCCGGCTTCAATTGCCATTCCCAATAAGTTGCGATCGATACTGTAAGGCGAAGACTTTTTCACTGGCGACGGAATGCCACATCTTTCGCCGTAGGCGATCGTTTCCTCGCGGCTCATTTTCCACTCCCGCGCCGGTGCTAAGATTTTAATCTTGGGGTTGAGCGCGCCGATCGACACATCGAACCGCACCTGATCGTTTCCTTTACCTGTGCAACCGTGGGCGATCGCATCTGCACCGTATTTTTCCGCAGCTTCTACTAACAATTTAGCAATCAGCGGGCGAGCCAGGGCAGTCGAAAGGGGATAACGGTTTTCGTAAAGTGCGTTAGCTTGAATTGCTGGAAACGCATAGTCTTTGACAAATTCTTCGGTAGCATCAATAACTAAAGATTCCGAAGCACCGGATGCTAAAGCTTTTTTGCGGATCGGTTCTAATTCGTCTCCCTGTCCCAAATCCGCAGCCAGAGTAATTACTTCTTCAACACCCCACTCGTTTTTGAGGTAAGGAATGCAGACGGAGGTATCGACTCCGCCGGAATATGCTAGGACAACTTTTTTAGCGCGACTCATGAAAATACTCGGTAAGTGGGAAACTCAGCGGCTTTGGCCCTGAGAGGGAAACGACACGAGCGGTTTTAACCGCCTACCCCTTTCGGGGCTAGACAAGTAGAGGAATGGTACTTGTCTAATCCCTGTATTGCCGGGAGCGCCTTGCCATTCCAGTAAAGTGAGCTTCGCCAATGTTTAAAGAGCTTTTTAGACTTGCAACACTGTTCCAGTGACCTTAGAACTGTTTAATTGCAAATGACAGAGCAGGAAACTAGCTACGCATTTCCGGGTGTCGTGACTCAACAAACATAGTCAGTTAAGACTTAGGCTGGTCAGTACGGCTTGCAGGAATTGCTCTTACAAGCCCAGTATCTTTTAGACCTGGGTTACTGACTGCTATTTACATCCTGAATTTAGATGTGATATTTAACCAACTTTGTATTATGCACCTAATTGAGATCGATTCTTGTCATAAATAGTACAGATTTATATATTCTTTTTTTGCTAAACTTGGCTATTTACCGGGGGAGTTGCTGCGAAAAATCTGCTACCGTGGGATACGGTAACTGTGGCGATGGGGAAAAAGCGTGTTTTTTAGTGTTGTGATTCCGACGTATAATCGTAAACCGATTTTGGCAAAATGTCTACTGGCTTTGGAAAATCAGCAGTTCGGTGAGATTGTCAGAGAGTATGAAGTAATTGTCGTGGATGACGGATCGACGGACGGGACGCTGGAGTGGTTGGTGGCAAATGCTGACTTGTTGCCCCATGTGCGATCGATCTGTCAATCTCATCAGGGCCCGGCGGCGGCGCGGAATTTGGGCGTTGAAGATGCTAAGGGCGATACGATTATTTTTATTGACAGCGATTTGGTGGTAACAGAGCATTTTTTGCAAGCACACGCCGATGCTTTACTACAGGGTTACAAAGATACTGATGCTGTTTTTACTTACGGCAGCGTGATTAATACTTGCAATTTCGACAATCCTACCTCAGAACCTTACAAAATAACCGATTTTTCAGCCGCTTATTTTGCTACGGGAAATGTGGCGATCGCCCGCCACTGGCTGCTGGCTGCTGGACTGTTTGACAATCGCTTTCAACTGTACGGATGGGAAGATCTAGAGTTGGGAGTTAGGTTAAAAAAATTAGGTTTAAAACTCATCAAATGTCCGGCTGCTGTTGGCTATCACTGGCATCCACCTTTTAGTTTAGAGCAAATTCCGGGCATGATTGACCGAGAAATTCAGCGCGGTAGAATGGGAGTTTTGTTTTATCAAAAACACCCAATTTGGGAAGTACGGATGATGATTCAAATGACTTTTTTGCACCAAATCCTATGGGGAGTTTTATCATTAGGTGGGATGCTGAACGAGCGAACTATGACTCCTTTTTTGCAGTGGTTGATTGACCAAGGCAAGCCGCAGTTAGCTCTAGAAATTGCTCGGATTTTTCTGAATTGGTATAACGTGAAAGCCGTGTACGCCGCTTGCGGGGAATTGCAGACCGAGACAAAGATACCATAAATCAGCCCGACAGCGCAAATAAAATATAAGATATTGTAGGAGTATTTCAGGGCCCATTGGTGTCAACTTAAGCTCAAATGTAGTAAAGGCTTACTGTTTGACAATTATGCTACACTGCCCTAGCGCTGCTAAAAATGGGGATTTAGGGAACTCAAGACTTGGATACAAACCAGAAAAACAAATAATTTTAGTCTTAAGTTGACACCCATGTTCCGGCCGATTTGAATTAACCTTTCCCGTGAGGATATCTACTGAAAAAGACACAAAAAAAGCCACCAGATAAAGGCAGGCAAAATCGGTTTATAGAAAGTGTACAAGCTTTACCTTTAATCAAAATTGCTTGCTTACCTGTGATTTGAGCAAGATAGGCTGTTTTCTCACTCGGCTCCGATAATTTTATCTACCAACATTTTCCAACGAGCATTAGTTTTGATATAATGACAGATAATTTAGGAGTGTGCTAGAGAGTCAATAGTTGTGCTGGTTTATCTGAGAGTGTTAGCTACAAGCGGTTAATGACTTTAAAAATATTCCCACATATACAACTTGAATAGTTTGAGGGTCTGCTGTGAATACAACTGACAATAAAAATCCAAGACTAGAAACACTTAGACTTCAAAACACTGTCTTACAAGAAAATATTTTAATGGTGGACGACCATCCAGAAAGCTTGCGGCTTTTATCCCAGCTTTTGTCTAAGCGGGGATATAAAGTGCGGCCGACACGAGATGGCAAATTGGCTCTTAACTTTGCTCTGTCGAGTCCACCAGACTTGATTTTGCTGGACATCATGATGCCCGGTATGGATGGCTATCAAGTCTGCGAACAGCTAAAAGCTTGTCCGCAAACCAAAGATATTCCTGTGATTTTTATTAGCTGTTTCGATGAAGTTTTTGATAAAGTCAAAGCTTTTTCACTGGGGGCGGCAGACTACATTACTAAACCCTTTCAAACAGAAGAAGTGGTGAGTCGCGTCGAAAATCAACTGCTTCTGAGCCGTCTTTATAAACAAACTTTAGCACAAAATGCGCGGCTGCAAGCAGAAATAGAAGAACGCAAGCGGATCGAAGCAGAACTCCGAGACAGCCAACGCTGGCTGTCGGCAATAATTCAAACACATCCTAATCTTTTGTACGTTTCCGATTTGATTGAACAGCGAACTCTGTATATCAACCGCGAAATCTATAGCGATATTGGCTACACCCTAGAAGAAATCCAGCAGATGGCAGGAGGATTTCTTCCTAACTTAATACACCCTGACGATTTGCCAGGATTCTCAGAACATCTGAGGAGGATTGAGGCAGCAAAAGACGGTGAAAGCTTTGAGTTTGAGTACCGAATTCAGCACAAAAATGGTGAATATCGCTGGTTTGTTAGCGTGGATACCGTGTTTGCCAGAACAGCCGACGACAAACCTTGGAAAATTTTGGGGACGGCTACTGAAATTAGCGATCGCAAACAAGCAGAACTCGAACTTAAAACAGCTTTAGCTGCTTTGGAACGGCAAATTAAGCAAAGATTTCTGCTAGAAACAATTACTCTGGAAATTCGCTACAGCTTAAAGCAGGAGCAAGTTTTTCAAACAGCGACGGCCCAAATTGGTCGTATTTTTAATGCGGATTGCTGCTTGTTTCACACCTACACAGAACACCCTATTCCCAGAATTGTTAATGTCGCTGAGTACAGAAAGTCCGCATCCAAATCCCTTTTAGATTTAGAAATACCCATAGATGGCAATCCTCACGTTCAGTTTTTATTGTCCCAAGATCAAGCTGTAGTTTCTGACGATGTTTTTTCCGAACCGCTGCTAGAAAACGTCCGAGATTTGTGCGGTCAAATAGGTTTGAAGTCGATGATATCCATCCGCACTTCCTACCAGGGAAAAGCCAACGGAATGATATGCTTGCACCAGTACGATCGCCCGCGCCACTGGACACCAGATGAGATCGGATTATTGAAAACTGTGGCGGCACAAATGGGAATTGCGATCGCTCAAGCCAATCTTCTCGAACAAGATAAACAACAGCGACTTAAACTTCAACAAAGCGAAGCTAGTCTAGCAGCAGCCCAGAAAATTGCCCATATCGGCAGTTGGGAATTTGATTTGGTCACAAATAAAATCACTTGGTCAGAAGAAGTATTCCGCATTTTTGGTCTTGACTCAAGTGCAACTGAACCGACATCTGCCAAACTTTTAAAGATGTGTCATCCCGACGACAGAGAATTATTTCAACAAACAGTTAGCCTGACTATCTCACAAGGAATTTCCTACAAAAGAGAGTTCCGCTTTTTGCATCCTAGCGGTCAAATTATATACGTGGAAGGAAGGGGAGAAGCGGTTTTTAGCGAGACTGGGGAAGTAATCAAACTGTTGGGAACAGTGATGGATATTAGCGATCGCAAACAAGCCGAAGCAGCTTTGCAAATTAGCGAAGAACGTTTTTATCTGGCATTTGAAGGCAGTGCGATGGGATTGTGGGACTGGAATCTGGCCACGGGAGAAGTCTATTTTAATCCGCGGTGGAAAATGATGCTGGGATATGAAGTAGAGGAAATAGCAAATAGTTTTGCATCCTGGGAGAAACTGGTACATCCAGAGGATTTGTCTCCGGCTAAAGCAGCGCTAAATGCTCACCTCGAAGGCCAAAATCCTACTTACGAAGTGGAATTTAGGATGCTGACAAAATCCGGCGTGTGGAAGTGGATTTTAGCTCAAGCGAAGGTGATGGAACGCGACGCTTCGGGAAATCCTTTGCGGATGACGGGCACGCATATTGATATTAGCGATCGCAAACAAGCCGAAGTAGATTTGCAATTTAGTGAACAGCGAGAACGAGAAAAAGCGCAACAGTTAGAAAAAACTTTGGCTGACTTGAAAAAAGCTCAATCTCAGCTTATTCAATCAGAAAAAATGTCAAGTATTGGGCAAATGGTAGCGGGAGTAGCCCACGAAATTAATAACCCCATCAGCTTCATCTATGGCAATATTATTCCCGCCGCACAGTACGCTCGCGATTTGGTAAAATTGATCCATCTCTACCAGCAATACTATCCCGAACAAGTTCCAGAAATAGCCCAAGAATTGGCAGAAGTCGAGGTAGATTTCATTGCTGATGATTTCCCAAAAATCATGTCTTCAATGCAAGAAGGTGCTAACCGAATTAAGCAGATAGTGCTGTCTTTGAGAAACTTTTCGAGACTAGACGAAACAGAGCGCAAAGTAATAGACATTCATGAAGGGATAGAGAGCACTTTGGTGATTTTGCAGCACCGATTCCAGTCACAGCCAAAACGTCGGGAGATTCAAGTTATTAAAAATTACGGGAACCTGCCCAAAGTCGAGTGTTATCCGGCTCAATTAAACCAAGTATTTATGAATTTGCTGGTGAATGCGATCGACGCTGTGGAAGAGTCATCAGCAAACTGTACTTGCAAAGTTAACCAGATTCGCATTGTTACTGAAGTCAGCAGCGAAAATCAAGTGCGTGTGCGGATTTCTGACACCGGGCCCGGTATCCCTCCCGAAATTCAGTCAAGGATGTTTGACCCATTTTTTACTACCAAACCGATCGGCACCGGCACTGGTTTGGGGTTGTCGATTAGTTACCAAATTGTGAAAGACACCCACGGCGGTAAGTTGGAGTGTCATTCAGAAGTTGGCCGGGGAACAGAATTTGCGATCGAACTGCCAATTTCGCAAAAGTTAAAAGTTAAAAGTTAGGATAAGCTGTTAAATCAGGGGCGGTAAATTAACCATAATTTTTGTAGGGGCCAGTTCACCAACCATCTATAATATCAGCCAGAGATGAGCCTAAACCCACCCCGACCGTCAGATGGGGGGGAATTCAACGGATATTATATGAATCGTCTATCAGAACCTATTTTAGAGTGCGTCATAACCTGAGATTTTCTCCCGTATTTGCTGCGAACGGTCTGTCATTTAGTTTAATCTTATCTTAAACATGATATAATAAAAAGTTAGCCTTTTGAGGCTCCAGACGTGGAGCTGCTAAAATTAGTAGTGAATATTACAGTTGCTATTATACAAACTCTGTCAACATACGTCTGCTGTAGCGTCTACCACATTTTAACTGAATTATGACTGACTCAATTCGCTTCCTCATGTGTGCTCCCGACCACTACGATGTGGATTACGTGATTAATCCGTGGATGGAGGGAAATGTCCACAAATCATCGCGCGATCGCGCCGTCGAACAGTGGGAAAAACTTTACCACGTCCTCAAAGAAAACGCCGTGGTAGACCTCGTACCGCCCGCAAAAGGCTGGCCGGATATGGTTTTCACCGCCAACGCAGGCTTACTTTTAGGCAATACCTTCGTCCTCAGCCGTTTCTATCACAAAGAACGCCAAGGCGAAGAACCCTATTTCAAAGCATGGTTTGAAAGCAAAGGTTTCACCGTGCACGAACTCCCGAAAGACTTGCCGTTTGAGGGTGCGGGCGATGCTTTACTCGATCGCGAAGGACGCTGGTTGTGGGCCGGATACGGCTTCCGTTCCGAACTCGACTCGCACCCGTTACTAGCAAAATGGCTCAACATAGAAGTGCTTTCGCTGCGTTTAGTTGACGAACGTTTCTATCACCTAGACACCTGTTTTTGTCCTCTGACAGGCGGATATTTGCTCTACTATCCAGCAGCATTTGACTCGTATTCCAACCGCTTAATCGAAATGCGAGTTGCGCCGGAAAAACGCATTGCTATTGAAGAAGCAGATGCCGCAAATTTTGCCTGCAATGCGGTCAATATTGACAAAGTTGTGGTAATGAACAAGGTTAGCGAAGCCTTGAAAACGCGCATTACTCAGGCCGGTTTTCAAGTAATTGAAACGCCGATGAGCGAATTTCTGAAAGCGGGCGGCGCCTGTAAGTGTTTGACGCTGCGGGTAACGGAACCGGTGCAAGAAGATCGATCGGCAAACGTGATGGTAGAAAGCCGCACAATTCGCATGGAAGGTCACTTGCTGGATGCTGGTTTAATTAGTCGTGCTTTGGACTTAATTGTCGATCTCGGTGGCAGTTTCCAAGTGCTCAATTTCAATCTGGGAGAGCAGCGGCAAAGTACATCATCTGCCGACGTTAAAGTTTCGGCTCCTTCCCACGATGTGATGGAAGAAATGATGGGAATGCTGATTGACTTGGGTGCAGTGCCGCCACCACAAGAGATTTGCGACGCTATTTTAGAACCGGTAGTCCAAGATGGTGTCGGCCCAGACGACTTTTATGTAAGTACAATTTATCCCACGGAAGTGCGGGTAAATGGTCAGTGGGTGAAAGCGCAAAATCAGCGGATGGATGGAGCAGTTGCTATTACTGAAACCGCTGATGGCCCAGTGGCTAAATGCAAATTACTGCGAGATTTAAAAGTAGGAGAAAAAGTCGTTGTTGATGTGGTCGGCATCCGCACCATCCGCAAAACAGAATCGCGGGAACAGCGCAATTCGCAAGAATTTAGCTTTATGTCGGGCAGCGTTTCTAGCGAGCGGCGCGTAGAATTGGTCGTGGAACAAGTAGCGTGGGAATTGCGCCAAATTCGCGATCGGGGTGGCAAAGTTGTAGTTACTGCAGGGCCTGTTGTTATCCATACTGGCGGTGGCGAACATTTAGCGCATTTGATTCGCGAAGGTTACGTGCAAGCGCTGTTAGGTGGAAATGCGATCGCAGTTCACGACATGGAACAATCGAATATGGGAACCTCTTTAGGGGTTGACATGAAACGCGGTATTGCTGTGCGCGGCGGACACCGACATCACTTGAAAATAATTAACAGTGTGCGGCGCTACGGGAGTATTGCTAAAGCTGTTGAAGCAGGCCTGGTTACTAACGGTGTGATGTACGAATGCGTGAAGAACAATATACCGTTTTCGCTGGCTGGTTCGATCCGCGATGATGGCCCACTTCCCGACACGCAAATGGATTTAGTTAAGGCTCAAGAAGAATATACTGAGCTGTTACGTGGTGCGGATATGGTGTTAATGCTGTCGTCTATGCTGCACTCAATTGGTGTGGGAAATATGACGCCTGCGGGTGTGAAGATGGTCTGTGTGGACATTAATCCGGCGGTGGTGACGAAATTGAGCGATCGGGGGTCGATCGAGTCTATTGGAGTTGTTACCGATGTGGGATTGTTCCTAAGTTTGTTGGTTAATCAATTGGATAAATTGACCAGCCGCCATCATGTAGCTCAATCTGTTTAGATTTAGCGAGTAGGGTGTGTTTTGAAACCCGGAGATCCCCCCTAGCCCCCCTTAATAAGGGGGGGACTGGAAGCACTCTTTCGTCCCCCTTTTTAAGGGGGATTTAGGGGGATTGAGACTAGGCTACAACCCTGAGTTAGAGTACGAAATTCCTATAAATGTTGAGGCAAACAGCAATGGTACAGGAATTAATAGACCTCAGAAATTGTATTTTAGAAGGCAGGAAGGAAGATGCTCTAGCAATTGTCGATGAATTAGAGGGCATGAGCAAACAAGCAACTCTGCGGAATATCGGGTCTTTTTTATTGATTCTGCTAATCCACCTCATTAAAAATCAAGTAGAACAGCGTTTAACAAATTCTTGGGCCGCTTCTATTGCAAATTCTGTCCGAGGTATTAAAAAGCTCAATCTCAAAGATAATAAAACATCCTACTATATCAATTCCTCGGAGTGGGAGCCTTTCCTAGATGATGAACTAGAAGCCGCAATTCGTGAGGCTACCCGGGAAGTGTTGGAAGGAAAGTTAAGCCGTGCTCAACTCAATCAAAGAGTGGACAGAGAGCAAATTATGGCGATCGCAACTGGGCTACTGTCTCTGACATACACTTATTCTAGAGGTGAATTCGAGGATGCGATCGATGAGCATTTAGCTGACTTGCCTGGTGGTGAAGACTGGAATTAAGAGATTTAACCGCAGAGGGCGCAGAGAACGCAGAGGGAGATCCCAGAGAGATGAATAATTCCGATGAAGCGCGGATTTGATATTGATATTCCAATAAAAAACCTCAGACCCGCAAGTCTGAGGACCGGAGTTCCTGAAAATCGTCACTTCTTACTATTGTCGCTAACAAACACCCGAACATACAAGAGGGGTGCAACCCAGCAGGACAGCTTGTGGCAGATAGAGATTGCTTCGTGACTCGGAAGGCGAAAGCAATTTTTAACTCAACACTTCACAAAAGCAAAACAATTCTTCTCGCCATTTTCAGATCTGAGTTGATAATTATTGCTTTAGGATGGCAGTCTGTCCTCGATCGCAATATAAGGCTCACCGTGAGTGCCCGTATATATTTGAGTCGGGCGGTAAATGCGGTTTGCCTCTAGCTGTTCCTTCCAGTGGGCCAACCAGCCAGCAACGCGGGCGATCGCAAAAACTGGTGTAAATAAGTCGATCGGAATTCCCATTTTTCGGTAAACCAGACCCGAATAGAAATCTACATTTGCATAAATTCCTTTGTGACCCAATTTCTCCTCAACCACTTCTTCCAACTCGACAGCAATGTCGTAATAATCGTCGTGACCGAAGTTCTCAAATAACTGTTCTGCTAACCCTTGGAGAATAGTTGCTCTCGGATCTTTCACCTTGTAAACTCGGTGACCGAAACCCATGATTTTGTCCTTATTTGCAACGCACTTCTCGACAAAAGGCCGCACATTTTCTACCGAACCAATTTGCTCCAACATATCAATCACTTCTTCATTAGCTCCCCCGTGCAGCGGCCCCGCCAAAGTGCCAACTGCTGAAGCAATTACCCCGTAAGGGTCTGTCAGCGTCGAAGCTGTTACCATTGCCGAAAATGTAGAGGCATTAATTGTATGTTCAGCGTGGAGAGTCAGACAAGTGTCAAAAATGCTAGCTAACAGTGGATCGGGTTCTTGCTCATTGAGCATATAAAGAAAGTTAGCCGAGTAGTCCAAGTCATCCCTCGGCCGCACCGGGTCATTTCCCCGTCGCATTTGCTGGAACGCTGCTACCATTGTGGGAATCTTAGCTAGCAGTCGCACTACAGCTTCTCGAATGTATGCTGGGTTAGCCAGGGCTCTGCGAGAGTAGAACAAGCCCAAGGCGGCCGCTGAAGCTTGCAGGGCGTCCATGGGATGTCCTCTTTCTGGAAAGCATTTCATCATGTCCCGGATGCGATATTTGATCCGGCGGTGATAGCGAATTTCATGCTCGAAAGCTTCTAGTTCTTCCTTTGTCGGAAGTACCCCCCAGATTAATAAATATGAAGTTTCGAGAAAGGAGCTTTTGAGTGCCAGTTCCTCGATGCTAATCCCGCGATATTCCAGCAACCCTTTTTGTCCATCGACGTAGCTAATGCTGGACAAGGTGGCGGGAACACCTTCTAAACCTGGTTTGAATTCGCCGACGACCATTGCGATACCGTTTTATGTGAGTTCAATCTACTAAAAGTACATTACCAGAAACGAAGATAGTGTCACAGTCTTGACAAATAATCATTTAATTGGGGTTCAGAAACCGGGTTTTTCAACAGATAGCCCGATCGCCCCGCTGCGTATTGTCGCCCCTCAAACCCGGTTTCGCCGTGCCAGAATGCGGTTTTAAGAGGGCTGGCGCGTCCTGTTAATGTCGGGGCAGTTCGCTGTTTCTAGGGGAGCAAAAACTTGGGCGCAGTTAGCCAAAACATTTGGCTGCGGCCCACTGGGGAGCCTGTTTCGGGGAGGATTAAGCCGATGATACCTGCTTTTTTGAGAATCAGGGCATCTTGCGATCGACCCCAAAGCAAAGTTTCTGCCCAGTTGCCTAAGTCTGGTTGGTGGCCAACCAGGGCCAAGCTGCGGCTACCTATTTCCTGCCACTGTTTGTACCACTCCAGCCAGTTCCCGATGTCTCCTGAAGGTGCGAGGGTGGCGGATTCTTCTATTTGGGAACTCAAACCGACTGTTTGCAGGATTTGGGCGGTTTGCTGGGCCCGCAGTAGGGGACTGGTGAGAATCAGGTCAAACTGAATTTCGAGTTCGTACAGCCGTTGGGCAATTTTCCTGGTTTTACGATCGCCCTCTTTAGTCAGGGGGCGTTCTGAGTCTGTATCATATTCTTCGGGTGCGGCGGCGATACCGTGCCGGATCAGATAAATAACCATATATCAATACTTCCAGGCATTGGGTCCCGTTTTTCTAGGAGCTGTCTAGGATATACCTACCTTTTGCCTATTCTACAACTGTATTGAAATCTGGCGCTGTCATCTGGTTGGCGCTTGTGTAGCGATCGCGCCCTTGTCGTTTCGCATCATATAATGCTCGATCGGCGAGGGCAATGAGTTCATCCGGTGATGTTTCCGCAGTGGGAATCACAGTTGCAATTCCCATGCTAACAGTCACGATCGAGCTCACCTCAGATTGCTCGTGAGGGATTCCCAAATCTCGGATTGCCTCTCGGATCGACTCAGCAACCGCAATCGCGCCATCTGCATCCGTATTCGGTAGGATAGCAGCGAATTCTTCGCCCCCGTAACGTGCAAACAGATCCGATGAACGTTTAACCGCTTGTGCCGCCGATGAAGCCACTTTTACTAAACAAATATCCCCAGCTTGATGTCCGTAGCAATCGTTATATCGCTTGAAATAATCTACATCCAACATAATCAACGAAAGCTGTTGTTTCCCCTGCATCAGCCGGTGCCATTCCGACTGCAATTGCTCATCGAAACAGCGACGGTTTGCTACTTGTGTTAACCCATCTGTCGTAGCAATTAATCTTTCTTGTTCCGCCCGGTGTCTGAGCATCTCCTCGGCCCGCTTGCGTTCTGTAATATCAGCAAAAGTTGTTACTACCCCATAGGGTTGAGACTGATTCATCTGGAACAGCGGTTGCGAATTAATCGAAATCCAAGTCAGCGTTTTATCCGATTTCTGAATGCCCATCACCACATTTGATACGGGTTTTCCCGTCCGTAGGGTAATCATTGCCGGATGCTGTTGGCAGGGGAAAGGAGAGCCATCTTCGTGAACGGTTCGCCAGTCTAAATCTATGGATGTACGCCCCATCAGTTGTTCGGGGGTCAGTCCGAGAATCCTTCCGGCACTAGCATTACAGGTAGTAATTTGTCCGTCTGCTAGCTGAAGTACGACGCCTTCAGTCATGCTTGTAATCACAGAACGATACCGTTCCTCGCTCTCCTGTAATTGACTCAGGAGAATGTTTTTAGCCTCAAACTCTGAAGCCAGATGCAGGCTACCCGCCAAAAACCCGGCCATCAGTTGTAAGGTATGAATATCTGACTCTGTAAAGGCACAGGGTCTAGCGGAAACAACTTTTAAGACGCCAACCCGATCGTCCTGATAGAACAAGGGAACAACCACCAGTGACCGGATACCAATGCGCTGACAGACAGACTGCTCCACCCGTGCATCGGTTTGTGAATCATCACAAAGCATAATTTGGCCGGTCGCAATACATTGTCCCGATAAACTTGTCCCTACTTTCATCCGTAATCCAACATAGGTGCTGGCGATACCGCTGGCTGCCCGATACACCAACTCATCCCCTTCCAAGATTTCAATCACGGCCCCATCGGCACCGATCAATTTTTGAGTTCGATCGTTAATCACCGCCATCACTGCATCCAGGTTAGGATTGCGGATGGCGATTTCCTGTTGGGTGGCAATCACCACAGCCAGACGCCCGAACTCTTGCTGTAATGCTGCTTCTGCTTGCTTGCGATCGGTGATATCCTTCATAAAGCAGTGATGCCCGATCGATCGCTCCTGCGAGTCGTAGGCTGCCAACATCACCACCTGCTTGTAAAAAATCGAACCATCTTTCCTGATACCCCGGGCCTCAACTTCCACTCGGCCCTCGGCTAGCATTTTTTGATAAGCCGTCATCATCCTGTGGCAGTCGTCGGGATGAACTGTTTTCTGCCAATTCATACCAACCATTTCTTCAGGCTGATAACCCGCTATATTGGCGTAGGCTTGATTAACGGTGAGGTAGCGTCCGAAAACATCCAGTCGCGAGATGCCTTCCACAGCATTAGCAAGAGCTGTACTCATTTCTCTGAGTTCTGTTTCCGCCTGGACAATATCCGTAATGTCTTGAGATGTACCAAACAACCGAATGACTTTTCCCTCTGCATTGAGTTGAACCTGTCCTCTGGCTTCGGTATGGCGGATAGAACCATTCGGGCCCACGATTCTAAGGCGCAATAGATAAGGCTCTCCGTGAGTGAGCGCTCGTTGAACTACCCGGTGTAGCTGTTTGGCACTTTCGGGATGGTAAAGCCGCAAGTTTTCTTCATAAGTAGGTTCGCCTAGGGCCCTAGATCGTCCCAAAATCTCAAATAGTTCGGGAGACCAGGTAATTTTACCCGTAATCACGTCCCACTCCCAGTTACCGATGTGGGCAACCCGCTGGGCTTCTGACAACCGGGTTTCACTCTTTTGCAGGGCTGTTTCTGTCTGCTGGCGGTCGGTAATGTCCTTTTCGTTCACGAGCAACATCGGGTTGCCTGTTACCGGGTCGTTGGTACACCGCACGTCCATCCCATGCCAGCGAATTCCCGCCAGAGTAATCACTTGAGCCTCCGTGCTAAATACCTCACCGGACTGAAGAACTGCCATTGCTCGCTCTGCTACCTGAGAGTCAACAAAGTGACTCACAAAAGCATTATCTGTCGCAGAGCCACGGTGCAGCGCCTCCCCGTAACAGCGCAAGGCCGCCGGGTTTTGCAGCAGCGGCACACCTTCGAGGGTGTATAGCGAAACCATCAGCGTGGTGTGTCGGATTGCCTCGATCGATCGCAGGGTTTCTGGTTCGATTTGAGGAGCGGTTTCGACCTTACCCTCGACCAGGATTGCCAAACGCCCGCTATCAATCCTGATGCCAGAGCACCGACAGCCGACAGAAACAGCCTCACCTGCCGGGTAAAACGTCCACTGCTCGGACAAGGTTTGGCCTTGCTCAAACTGCTGCAGATAGCTCTGCAAGCGAATCCGAGTAGACTCTGACAACATATCCCTAAAGTTGCGGATCGCGAGTTGCTGGCGCGTGGAAGCATTCCACAGGTACAAGGAAGCTTGGTTTGCCCACCGCATTTGCCAATCCTCAATATCAAATATCCAGATCGGGTTTTGCAACAAGTCAAAGGCTTTGAGGTGGACAATATCGCCGCTCAGGGAACAGGCCAAGTCTGGTGGTAGACAATTTTGATGATTGACTCTGGGCGCGCTTTCTGTATTGGGAGCAGTTTGATTTGGTTCTGTTTCGAGTTCCGGCGGTTGGTTTAGCCCCAGCACCGGGGGGTGAGATTCCAGATGCCGCATCCTCAACCCAATGTGCACTGCAACCTGTTGCAGGATCTGAATGTCGAGAGGTTCCCACTGACGCGGACTTCGGCATTGATGAGCAATCAACAGTCCCCAAAGCTTCGGAGATTGCTGTTGTTGGCCATCTAGCAAGATTGGCGCAACTAAATTTGCCTGAACTTGGATGCGATCGAGCAATTCGACATCACAAGCTTGAAGATCACCAGCGTGAATATCAGAAATGCTGCTCGTTTGTCCCTGGCTGTAACGATCTACCCAGGTGGCTTCTAAGCAAGGATCATAAATCTGTTTTCCTAGGGTTGGCGGCCACTTAGCATCAACCGATTCTGCAAATACTACGCCATCTCTATGCGATAGGAAGCGATAAATAATTACGCGATCGGTTTGCAGCAGCACCCTGGTTTCTTCTAGCGCACATTGCAAAATTGTCTCCAGAGCCACGAACTCGTTGATTTTAAGTGCAATTTCTGAAACTTTTTCTAGGCTTTTCTCTAACGACCAAGAGAAAGTCTGTTTTGTAGACATCTCCGTGTTCCTTGTTTTTTTAAGCTATTTTCTACTATCCTAACCCGCGGCAAATAAATATAATAATTTGTTTGAAATTGTAGGAATCGCTACATGGGCTTAGGAAAAAAACCATATTTATGTGAAAAGCAAAACTTTTTTTGACTGCTACAATTCCTTTTTTCATATCATTTAGCCAATGGCTTAGGTTGTTGGGTATCTATTTTGATTTTTTTCAAGGTTTTTTTTACTAATTATTATCGAAACTTTCCTGCACCAACTATAACAAATTGTGATTGATTTAGCGAATAAACACTAAAATATCAAAAAATCAACCTTGCATAATTGTTAAAAAGTAAGAATTATTGTGACTTTAGTAAACTCGATAAAACTAAATTGGCTCCGCAACCTGGTTTTTTTGAGCAAAATACTTCGTTGCCTCCCTTGACAATAGTTAAAATACCCAGTTTATTTGGTGTGTATTTTGGGGACATGGGGATAAAATTTATTAGGGTTAGTCCTGGAGAAGTCAACAGGGTTTTTTAACCTCCTTACTTCGTTAAAAGTGGCATCTTGCAGGATTTTCAATAAACTTTTTATGGGCGGATTCTCCTGCCCAACCCCTACTCCCCACAAGAAAATACAGTTGTTGTGGAACAGGCCGGAAAGCCTGTTGATGCCAGAAGCGTACTAGTACAGCTCGGCGTAAATACACAGACTATTAAACAGCCAAGACTTTACCCTTGTATGTCCACTTAAAAGGTTTG